>JACAEP010000057.1 GCA_013388795.1 Chloroflexota bacterium
GCATGGTGGGGAGCGCTAACATGCCCATCATGATGATGGTGGCGGCGACGACGCCGGTAGTGGCGGCAAGCAGCGTGCCGACAAGCACGACCGCCAGAGCCAGCCCGCCGCGAATGCCGCTCATCATTTTGCCGATGGTTTCGAGCAATTGTTCCGCCAGCCCGGAGCGCTCGAAGACCGCACCCATGAATATGAAGAATGGAATTGCCAGCAGGGTGAAGTCGGACATGGTGCCGAACCAGCGGCTGGGCATAAGTTTGAGGAAGTTCAGGTCGAATACGCCGAGGGCGTAGCCGATTGCGCCGAACAGGATGGCTGTGGCGGCGAAGGAATAGCCGACGGGATAGCCGCTCAGGATGATGGCGAAAAAGCCCGCGAACATGACAAGGGAGAGCCAGTCGTAGTTAGCCATGAATATCTCTCTTTTGAATTAGGCTTCATCGCCGGGGATTGGAATGCCGCGGATGCGGGCGGCATTCTTAATCACTTCGGAAAGGGCTTGCATAAATAACAATGCCAGCCCGACAACCATCATGCTTTTGATGGGGGCGCGCGGCAAGCCGTTGGGGTCGGGGGACATTTCCCATGTGCCGTAGGTTCCATCGGGCAGCAGCCCCCATGATTTCATCACTTCGGGGAAAACGACGTAGATGCCAATGGCACAGAAGGTTGTAAGGAATACAGCATGCCCGACGAGGTTGACCCAGGCTCTGGTTTTGGGCGACCAATCGCCGTAGAGAAAATCCACGCGCACGTTGTCGCCGTGTTTGAGGATGAAGGCGAAGCCGAGTAGGAAGGTGAGCGAAAAGAGATACCACTGCAACTCGATCATCATGTTGGTAGTTAATTTAATGCCGATGTATTTGCCGATATAGCGCGCTATGACGTTATAGAACCCAATGGCAACGGTCAAAATTACCGAAATGGCTGAAGCCGCGCCCAGCCATTCGGTGAGCGAGTCGATCCAGTGCGCAAGTTTTAGCATGCTTCCTCCTAGGATGGGGTGAGTCTTGCGGCGATTTTGATTCTGGATATTAAGATGATTGGCATGAAATCATCGCCGTCAAATATGAGCGATATTTTACTGTAAAACGATGTTCTCGAAAACAAAATAGGGAGCTTATTTTCTTCGTTCTTCCAACGCCTTCACCATCAACTCCTTCGCCACATTCGGGTCGGCCTTGCCTTTTGTGGCGCGGGCCACCTGCCCCATGAACCATTGGAACAGCGTCTCTTTGCCCGCGTTGTACTCGTCCACTTCTTTGGGGTTATCGTTCAAAATCTTCGTCACGATCTCTTGAATGGCGTTTACGTCGGTCAATTGCAAGAGATTTTTTTCTTTCACGATCTCTGCTGGGTCGCCGCCGTTTTTGAACAATTCGGTCAGCACGGTTTTGCCTGCGCTTGCACCGATGGTTTTATCGGTGACCATGTCGATCAATTGAGCGAACGATTCGGGAGGGAGAGTCACATCTTCGATGTTCACGCCTGAGTCGTTCAGGTAGCGCATGAACTCGCCCGCGATCCACGAGTGGACGGTCTTGGCGGGGCTTTTCGATTTCGCAACCACGCTCTCGAAGTAGTCCGCGAGAGTCCGCTCGGAAGTGAGAAACCGCGCCTCGGACGGAGTCAAGCCAAAGTCCGAAATGAAGCGTTTAGTTTTTGCTTCAGGTAATTCAGGTAACTGACTCCGAATCGACTCGATCCACTCATCCGATAATTGTAGGGGAGGCAGATCGGGCTCGGGGAAGTAGCGATAATCGTGCGCCTCTTCCTTCGACCGTTGGCTCTCGGTCACACCCCGAACATCATCCCAGCCGAGAGTTTCTTGCACGACCGTGCCGCCTTCTTCATAAATTTTGATCTGGCGTTCGATCTCATATTGCGAAGCGCGGACGAGCGCGCGGAAGCTGTTTAGATTTTTGATTTCGGTGCGCGTGCGGAACTCATCACTGCCAACGGGGCGCACCGAAATGTTCGCCTCAAAACGCAGCACACCTTTTTCCATATCGCCAGAGTTGACGCCGAGGTAACGCAAAATGGCGCGGACTTTCGTGGCGTAATCCAGCGCGGCTTCGACGGTGCGGATATCAGGCTCGGAGACGATCTCAAGCAACGGAACGCCTGCACGATTGAAATCAACCAGCGCGTAATTTTTTTCGTGAGAGAGTTTGGCAGTATCTTCTTCGATATGAACCCGCCTCACGCGGACTTTGAATTGATTCTCACCATCGGCATTGACTTCGAGCCAGCCTTTTTCTGCGATCGGCAATTCGTATTGAGAGATCTGGTAACCCTTGGGAAGATCAGGGTAGTAATAATTTTTGCGCGCAAAGGTGTTGTGCTTGTTGATGGAGCAGTTCAACGCGAGACCGACCAACGCGGCAAGTTCCGCCGCCTTTTTGTTGACGACGGGCATGGCGCCTGGCAACCCAGTGCAAGTGGGGCAGATGTTCGTGTTCGGCTCAGGCGCGGAGCCATAGTCCGCAGAGCAGCTGCAGAACATTTTGGAGTTGGTGAGTAACTCGCCGTGAATTTCAAGTCCGATGACGGGTTCGTATTGGGTCATAGTTTGGTGGTCTCGTGGTTGA
>JACAEP010000066.1 GCA_013388795.1 Chloroflexota bacterium
TATTTGTACATATTCTCATGCCAGCAACTTGCTGGGTGGGATGTAGATATGGAAAGCGAATAGAAACCTATGCCAATACGCCTACTCGAAGCGGCAAAATAAAAAAAGCCTTCCGCATCCGATCAGACGGAAAAGCTTGATACCCACCATTGAGTGGAGGGCGCGCTTTGAGCGAGTTGATTCGCGCTCGTCTGCTTTCATGACCCATATAAAAAACACCCTCCTAAAACTTTTGGGAGGGTGTGGGCATTTTATCGCCAGAAGTTCTGCGTAGCCGGAAGCAATCGCAAGGCTGCATCGAGCAACAGACCAAGCATAAAGAGTGACCCAAAGGCGCGGTTATTTCGGAAGCCAATCGGCGCGAAGTAGAGGGGCCAGCCGCCTTGCCCCTCTGGGAAGCCTTCAGGGCGGGTTTCCGGTTTGGGCTTGGTGAGAGGCGGGATGCTCTCTCGTAGTGTGGGGATTGCCAACAGGACGATTAACATGACAGGCGTAAAGAAGCGTATGGCAATCAAATATCCGGTAAATAAATAAGGCAGAATCATCATCGCAATGACAGCATACCTTGCGGCTTTTTCTCCAATCACAACCGGCAGGGTATAGATCTTCTTTGCCTGATCGACTTTGATTTTGTCAATGTGCTTACCAAAGATGACTGTTGTGACCCCAAGCACATATGGCAGGCTGGCAATGACCACAGACCAATTCCATTGTCGCGTCAGGACGTAATACCCGCCGCCGATCATCAGCGGTCCCCATACCATTAGCACCGCAACTTCTCCGAGAGCAAGGCCTTTGAGGGGCCAGGTGTAAAAAAGGACAAAGAAAGAACCCAAACCCAACAGAAGCAGGGTGGTCGTGCTAAAGTCCGTATGCCATATAAGATAGACACCGGCCGCCATGGCAAGGATACCGGTGACCACAAAGTAAGTAAGATGCTGGCGTTGAGTCATCAAGCCGGAAGCGACGGGTTGTGCGCCATACATGGTGCGGTAGTAGTTATCTTTATCCACACCGCGGACAAAGTCGGTATAGTCGTTGAAGATGTTGTTGCTGGCGTGTGCCATGATGAGACCAAAGACCAATGCCAGCCAGGGTAAAAATTCAAAGGAGCCGTCGCGCCAGGCAAACAAGCCCGCCAGCGCAGCGGAGATAAAGGTCATGATGAGCACGGCGGCGCGGGTGGAGATGAGCCATTTGGAGATGACATCCAAGGCATCCCATTCCTCTTTGGATACTTCGGGAATTACATTTAGCGCTTTCTTCCACATTGCAAAATTCATTTAAGACTCCTTGTTTTCAGGAAATTATATCCAGTGAAACTTTGGCTTATGGACCTATGCAATCGTTTCTTTCTTGGGCGCGTCAAGCGGCAGGGCCGGCGCTCATTCGCTTGTCATGATGAACAATGGTTTCATTTCAAAATTTTCATAAATGGGGCGATAGCGCTCGGTGTCGTAAAAATGCTGGACGTTGACGAGTTTCTTTGTGGCTGTAACCACATCCAGCGGCACATTATCATAGCGCCCGTTTTTTAAGACCACCAGCCGTCCGTGTATGCCCTTTAACAACAGGTCGAGCGCGAGGTTGCCAAACGCCATCGGGACGATGGAGTCGATGGCGTCCGGGTCGCCGCCGCGCACCATGTAGCCGAGCTTTTGGTTGACCACATCCACAGATTTTCCATCGTTGAATCTTGGAGATAGTTCCTTGATTTGCGCAGAGACAAGGTCGCCGATGCCGCCCAACTTTGCATGACCGTATGCGTCGGTAGTGCGATCTGCAAAGACCATTTCGCCGCCTTCGTACATGGCGCCCTCTGAAATTAACAAGACAGAGTAATTGCTTGGGTTGGCCTTACGATCCTTAATCAGCAGTTCAGTCAATTTTTCAATATTAAACTTGAATTCAGGAATGACGCAGCGGTTGGCGGCTCCTGCCATGGTGGGGAGCATGGCCGTGAACCCGGCGTAACGCCCGAACACTTCGAGCACAAGGATGCGTTCATGCGAACCCGCAATGGTGCGCAGACTGTTCGTCAAGGAGATGGTGCGGGTGACACAGGTGCTGAAGCCAATGCAGTAATCCGTACCAGGCACATCATTGTCCATGGTTTTTGGAATCGCAATGACCTTGACGCCTTCCTGATACAAGCGTACGCCATAACTTAGCGTATCGTCGCCGCCAATGGGAATTAATGTGTCAACGCCGAGAAAGTCCAGGTTTTTGATCACTTCGGGCGTGAGGTCATTCTTTTCTTCAGAATATTGATCCCGTAAATGCGGCGGCAGGCTCATCTTTTTGACCGAGCTTGGTTTGGTGCGCGAGGTATGCAGGAATGTGCCGCCTGTTCGCCCGGCCCGATTGACGATCTCTTCGGTCAGGAATTGAAAATTGTTGCTATTATCGGCGCTTTTATCGCGGACGATATCCACCAGCCCTGCCCAGCCGCGGCGAATGCCGACCACTTGATAGCCCTCGCGCAAGGCGCGGATAGTTACTGCGCGAATGGCAGGGTTTAACCCCGGAACGTCGCCGCCGCCTGTTAAGATTCCGATAATGCCTTTCTTTTTCGCTGTCATGGCAACCTCGCTTTTTTACGGCATTATACATCTTTGCCGGTAAACGGCTCTGCGAAAATGGCTTTGCTGGCTATTCTCCTAATTCCGGCAGGGGGGCGACGGCAGGGGGGCGATGTGCAATCAGGTTTTCGACCCAGAAGATGATCAGCGCCAGCCAGACCATGGCAAAGCCAATAAAACGAGTGGTGTCGAATGGCTCTTTATAGACAAAAACCCCGATCAAAAATTGAATGGTGGGCGCCACGTATTGTAAAATACCAATCATGTTAAGCGGAATTTCCTTTGCGGCAGAAGCAAACATAAGCAGGGGAATGGTCGTAACCACGCCGCCGCCGATCAGCAACAAATCCACCGTGCGCCCATGATGCAGGAATTCGCCTGTTCCGCCGAGCTGCATGACAGACAGGTAGATCACTGCCACAGGGAAGACAATGCCGGTTTCGAGAGTCAAGCCAAAGGCTGAGCCAAGAGGCGAGAGTTTTTTCACCAATCCATACAAACCAAACGTGATTGCCAGTGAGAGCGCAATCCATGGCAATTGTCCGTATGTGATCGTGAGGTAGATCACGCCAACAGCGGCAATGACAACCGGCACCCATTGCATGGGGCGCAGTCGTTCACGTAAAAAGACCACGCCAAACAGCACGCTCAACAATGGATTAATGAAATAACCGAGACTGGTCTCAACAATAAAGCCCGCATTCACCCCCCACACATAAATCAGCCAATTCAACGAAAGCAGAATGCCTGCAACCGCATAGGTCTTTAATGTTTTGCTCTCAAACGCCGCCGCGCGGAAGTCGCTCCATTGCCTTGTAACCACAATAAAGAGAATTAATAAAAGGAATGACCAAACAATACGATGCCCCAGCAGTTGCAGCGCCGGGACATCGTGCAGTAGTTTCCAATAGATCGGGAAAAACCCCCACATGGCATACGCTGCGATACCGTACCAAATACCTTTGTTCATTTTCCTCCGGGTTTATAACTTTCTCAAATACCATTTTCCTGAAACGACTTCGTTCACATCGCGCGCAAAATCGCTGGCTTTTTCATACCGATCTGCGGGGTCTTTTGCCATCGCCTTAGACACCACTTCCTGCCATACCGAAGGGATATTCTCTTTTATGGTGCGAACATCCGGCACAGGCTGCTGCAAATGCGCGTTCAGAAGAGCCGTGGTCGAGTTGCTGGAAAATGGCAGTTCGCCCGTCAACAACCGATACAGGGTAACCCCCAGCGCATACACATCGGAGCGCGCGTTAACGGGTTTGCCTTGCGCCTGTTCCGGGCTCATATAGGCGGGCGTTCCCACCAGCCATTCGCCTTCGTCATCCATAAACGATTTCGAGGTGGCAATGCCAAAATCAGAAAGAAAGGCTTCTCCGCTCGAATCAAACAGGATATTGGACGGTTTGATGTCGCGATGAATAATGCCCTTCGCATGAGCCGCATCCAGCGCATCTGCCACACGTTTTAAGATATGCGCCATTTCCGTTAACTTCACCTCTCCTTTGTTGAGCCGGTCTTGCAGGCTGCCGCCAGCCATATACCGCATCACAATATAGGGCTGCCGTCCATGCCAGCCAAAGTCATAGATCGGCACAATGCAGGGATGTTCCAACGCGGCAATGATCTCGGCTTCCTGTTGAAAGAATTCACGATACACATCATCCGTCATGCGGCTGTACATCAACACCTTAACCACAACCTGACGCTGGATGTAGGGATCCTTGGCCAGGATGATCAGCCCCATGCCGCCTGTTGCCAGTTCCGCCTCAACCTCATACCGTCCGATCTTGGATACATTCATGTCTACTCTCCGGCGTTCCAATGAATTTTGTTGTATTATGCGGAATTTTGAAATGAAAATGGATTTATTCCCAGTCAATGAGCTGACGCCCGGCAAAGCCCGCCTCAATCTCATGCCAGAACTGGATCTTCCCCTCGTTATATTTCCAACACAGATACACTTCTCTGCCATCCTTAAGCGCTGGGAAATCGATCAATCCGGTGGATATGTCTTTGACTTCGATGCTCATCTCCTGCAACTGATGCAGAACAAGATCCAGCCGGTCGAAATCGGGCAGGAGCCTGCTCAATTCGGGATTGCCGCCATTCCCCGCAGATTTTTCCACCACAGCCCAAATCTCCGGCTGGCGTGAGCGAATTCTCTCCCCGATTTCCATCAATTCACCCACCATTGGGCGGATGACTTCAAGCAGGTGATTGGCTTCTTTGGGTGTGTAGAATTTTGGCATGCAGGCGAGTATACCCCAACCAAAAAGACCAGTCCATTTGCGCGCCTCGTTGGAAACAAAACGCCCGCAGGGTTGCCGCACTCTGCGGGGAATTCGCATTCTTAAATTTTTTGCCGGCGCAAGCGCAGACTATTCGTCACCACAAAGACACTGCTGAACGCCATCGCACCCGCGGCGAGCATCGGGTTCAAATATCCAAGCATGGCGGCAGGGATGAGGATCACGTTATAAATAAA
>JACAEP010000123.1 GCA_013388795.1 Chloroflexota bacterium
TGGGATAACTTGCAAATGCAAATGAATATACTTCTGCCCTCTGCCATTGGCGTGATCGGCGATGCGTTCGCGAGATATGAAGTTGTCCCGTTTGGCTTGAAGGAAGAGGATTTTGTCAACTACGCAATGAGCCAATTTAGTAAACGCTATGAAAGATTGGAAAAGGCGCGCGGAGCCAGCTTGGATGAGATCAATAAAGTGGCAAGAGAGAATGAGGAATAAGCGTGTCTCTTACCCCGTGGAAAATTCTAGAGTCGCGTTACATCCATCCGCGTTTTCGCATTGATAAGGTGGAACTTGCCAATGGCGTGGTCTTTGAACCGGTGGTCTTTGAATTTCGCAACTGGGCGAATGTTGTGGCGTTGACAAAAAACAATGAAGTCGTTCTGGTGCGGCAATATCGCCATGGTGTGAAGGAACTTTCGCTGGAATTTCCCGGCGGCATTGTGGATGATGCGGAAGATCCGCTGGAGGGGGCGCGGCGCGAATTGATGGAAGAGACGGGTTACTCGGCGGGGGAGATCATCGAGGTGGGGCGCATTTATCCCAACCCGGCGATTCAACACAATACGTTGTTCTGCTATCTCGCTGCCGATGTGGAGCCAACAGGCAAACAGCATTTCGATGAGACCGAAGAACTTGAAATCTGCCTTGTGCCGTTGGATGAGTTGTTGAATATGGTCAAGCGCGGAGAATTCAAACATGCCCTGCATGTGGCAGTTTTGTTCAAGGCGCTGACGCATTTGGGGCGGGTGTGATTATTGACGGCAGACCGCGGTCAGTTGTCTGCGGTTTGCCGTCAAAAAATTAATGGGTAAAGATTCAGGGCAAACCTCATGCTCGCAGCGCTGAATCAACTCCAAGTTCCAGCAAAGAGGCGGAGATTTTCATCCATAAATCTGGTTGTGCAATTCCTTCAACGGGCGTAAAATGAGCGAGGTTAAGAATCATGCATACAAACGACGAAAGCGATTTAGGTTCTGCTGATAGAGATCCGCTAAGTACAGGCGGATCGTACGCGTTTATTTTAATAACCGTCACGTAGGTGCGCGGCGCGCCCTTGCGTGACTATTTCACGCAAGGAGGCTGCCATGCTGAGCATCTACAAAAACACCGAGAGCGGATTTGAAACGCTCGACACGATTGCCAACGGCGCCTGGGTCAATGTAGTGGACCCATCGCCGGATGAGATCGAAAAATTGGTCAACTGGGGGATGGATATGGACTATATCAATTATTCGCTCGACCAGGATGAGATGCCGCGCATGGAACGCGATGAAGATTACACCTTCATTCTGTTACGCATTCCCATCCACCAGCCTGATAGCGACATCCCCTATACCACCGTGCCGTTGGGCATTATGATTTTGGGAAACAAGATCATTACCGTCTGCCGTTACGACAGCGACATCTTCAAAGCCCTCACCAATGGCAAACACAAGCACATGAAAACCGGCAAGCGTTACCGCCTGACCCTGTACATTTTTCTGGAAACCGCCGTGCGTTATTTGAACCTGCTGCGCGAAATCAACCGCGCCACCGAAGCGGTGGAAGACCGCCTGCAGCTTTCCACGCAGAACCGCGAGCTGCTCGAACTGCTGAAATATCAGAAAAGCCTTACTTACTTCGCCACCGCCCTGCGCGCCAACGAAGTGATGATGGAAAGAGTCCAGCGCACGCAGCTATTCAATTACTATGAAGAGGACCAGGACTTGCTCGAAGACGTGCTGACCGAAAACCAGCAAGCCATTCAAATGACCAGCATCAACACCGAAATCCTTTCGAGCATGATGGGCGCGTTTGCATCCGTCATCTCGAACAACCTTAACGGCGTCATGAAGGCGCTCGCTGCCTTGACCATCATCTTGAACGTGCCGGTCATCGTCTCTTCGTTCTACGGCATGAATGTTGCCCTGCCCGGCGAAGGTCATCCGTTTGCGTTCCTGTCTGTGGTGGGGCTGGCCATTGGCTTGAGCGCCATCGCCATTTTTATCTTTTACAAACGCAGGTGGTTCTAATGAACCTTGAATTATGTTTCGATGCCAAAGCCATGTTGGGTGAAGGCCCGGCGTGGGATGAAAAGGCTCAAACTTTATATTGGGTTGACATTCTCAAAAAAAGAATTTACGCCGGATCGCAATTGCTTGCCGAACTGGATGAATATATTGGCTGCCTTGCCCCATGCAAAAACGGCAATTTGATTCTGGGAAAACGCGCCTCTTTCACAGACTTTGACCTTGCTTCATCCCAGCAGACCGTCCTTGCGTCTGTAAATGAATCCGCCACCAACCGCATGAACGATGGCAAGTGCGACCCCGCGGGGCGCTTTCTCGCTGGCACAATGGACATGAACGAGAAGGACCCAACCGGCTCGGTTTATTCGTTTGACGGCGCGAGTATCAAAACTCTGTTCCGCGATGTGACCATCTCCAACGGCATGGCGTGGAGCCCCGATTACAAGACCTTCTACTACATAGACACGCCCGCTTGCGAAGTCCGCGCGTATGATTATGACCTGAAAACCGGCGAGATCGCCAACCGGCGCAAGGCGTTTGATGTTCCCAACTCGCTCGGCTGGGCAGACGGCATGACCTCAGATGTGCAGGGCAATTTGTGGATCGCCATGTGGGGCGGGGCGCGGGTGACGAGGTGGAATCCCAACACAGGACAGTTGTTGGAACAATTCCCTGTGCCTGCCTTGCAGCCATCCTGCCCGGTGTTTGGCGGGAAGGACCTCAACGAGTTGTACGTCACCTCCGCCCGAAAAGACATGAGCGAAGCGGATTTGCAAAAATACCCGCTCTCTGGCGCCTTGTTCAAGGCGGTGACGAAGTACGAGGGCATGCCCACGTTTGAATTTGGGCAGTAGCATGTAGGTTAAACTTATGAAGTTTTACAAATAAATACCATAACCGCGTAGTTGGCGTTCTCTTACACGCCTGTTGGCGTTAGAGAACGCCAACTACGCAACATTATGAGATTATTTTGTTAAAAGTTTAACCTGCACAATTATCCCCAAAGTTTCCCCGTCAACTCCATTACCTTTTTGCGCTGACTTTCGGATAACCCCACGAACGGCGAATTCTCCGCCACCGTGTCGCGGTTTTCCACGATCAGCACGCGCGCGTCTTTGCTGAAGGTGTGCGAATGCCAAACTCCACGCTTGACGTTGTAAAGTTTATACGGCTCCATATCCACCGCATGGACGTTTGTCACTGAGTCTTCCCCTTCGCCAATGAACAAAATACAACGCCCGGTCATCAA
>JACAEP010000142.1 GCA_013388795.1 Chloroflexota bacterium
AGGTTAGGACCATCCGGAATATCTTTTCCGTAGCGATCAACAATCTGACCAAGCAGAGTCACTTCCTTCACGCCTTGTTTTGCCAGCGAGCGGATTTCAGCAACAATGTCACCAACCGGGCGCGAGCGTTCCACTCCGCGCTTGTAGGGGATGATGCAAAACGTGCAGGCGTGCGAGCATCCGTACACAATGGGGACATGCACGCTGACGGTTTTGCCCTGTTCTGCCACTGGCAGTTTGAGTTCCTCGTCCATCATCAGGAAGCGGCGTGCCGTCTCGGCGTCTTCAAGCGATTGGACTTCGCCCTGGGTAAGGTGCGAGATCAACGGGCCCGGGTCGGAAGGGGGAGAGAACACATCCACATAGGGAAGTTTGGCCTTGAGTTTCTCCGCGCCGCGCACACCGACCAGGCATCCCATCAGATTGATGACAAGGTTTGGATTCTTCTCTTTGAGTTTCTTGAACGAACTGACGCGCCCCATCGCCTTGTCTTCAGCAGACTGGCGCACCACACAGGTGTTCAAAACGATCACGTCGGCTTCTTCGGGGTTTTCAGTAAGTAAATAACCGAGGTGTTCCAACGACGAGCCGACCCGCTGCGAGTCGGCGACGTTCATTTGACAGCCTTCGGTCCAGATGTGGTATTTCATAGGGCGGAATTATACCAAGAGCGGTTGGGAGAGTAAAAGTGACTGTCACATCGAAGGCAACAGTCACTTTTGTTATTTGCCAAGCAGCTCATCATACTTCCGGCGCACCTCGCGGATGTCGTCCCACATCAGTGATTTAGGAGAGCCGGGCTCGCGCGATTGGTTGCGTAACAGATAAGAAGGATGGAAAATGGGCATGAGCCAGCGCCTATCCAATTCGGTCCATTTGCCGCGCAAGGAGGTGATGCCTGTTTTCTGAAGCACAGACTGACAGGCCACGTTGCCAGTCAACAAAATAACCAGCGGATCGATCAAGCGGATAATCTCAAAAACGAAGGGGCGGTAAAACTCGATCTCCCTGTCATTGGGCTTGCGGAAATTTGCGCCACCTTCCCCGGGCGGCATGCGAAAAACTGAGTTGGTGATGAACACATCCTTTTCAGGGTCGAAGTTTGCAGATTGCAGGATCTTATCCAGCAGTTGCCCGGCAGGACCGACAAACGGTTTGCCCTTGATGTTTTCCTGCGGGCCCGGCGCTTCGCCGATAAGGAGTAATTTCGCCTGCGGGTTGCCGCGGCTGATGACAATGTTCGTGCCAGCATTCGCCAGCGGGTCATCCTTCAGCGAACGAATGGCGTCGAGCGCTTCATCGAGAGAACTGAACCCTGGGTCAAATACGTTGGATGGAACCATGATCGCTTCCTCATAACAGAAAAGGATGAAGATACCGGCAATTGTACGGCACTTTGAACATTGCAGCGCTTCAGACTCAGCCGAAATTAATTCGCCTCTCGATGTTGAGAATCAACTCAAGCGTTTCCCAACAAAGAAACCACAACATCCATACAAGGGGATATTTGGGATAGACCTCTGTCATGCCGCTTTGGGCTTTTGGGGCGCTCCACAGGCTGTTCGCTGACATCCACCAGCGAATCATGGCAGAGAAATTGCCAAGTAAATCGTCGAATGTTTTTTACAGATATTGACCGCCGACCATAAACCATAGATCGCGGTCCGCCGTCGGCAGTCGGCTTGTGGTGTTAAATTTCTTTTGGCATTCTACTTAGCTCGTTTTTCATAGCGTGTGGCAATCCGACGGAATTGTTTTAGGCGATTGATGAGACGTTCAACAATGTTTCGTTTGCGATAGAATGATTTTTAAAAGGAACCTCTTCGACGCTCATTGCTTCGACGAGCAATCGTACAACGAATATGTTTTTGATGAAGATAAGAACGAAAAGCCTGACTGGTATAGCCTTTATCAGCTACCAAGCGCCTGGGACGCAAGCGGAAACGACTGTAGATCCTGGTCTGTTTGCCATAGCGCTTAGGCATATCTCGCCGGGGTGCGCCTGTCCGCAGCGCCCACAAAATACCATTCAGGAGCTGCCTGTGATCTTGCGCAGGTCGTCCGCGTTTTGTCGCAAACTTCGGGAGCAAAGGCTCAATCCGTTTCCATTGTTCATTTGTTAATCCGCCTCGGTTTGCCATGTCGACCAGTTTAACCACTATTTTGTATTTTGCATACAGAGCCTAATTCAATTTATAAAAGAAAATCGGCAACAACTTATGAAGTAAATCAAGTCATTGCCGAATTGAACAGATAAATTCTTTACTGCTGAAAGTCAACCATTACTGGGTTGCAATTTGGGTCAAAGCATCCTTTAGTCTGGCGACTTCCTCAAGCGTGTTGTAATGAGCAGCGCCAACTCGCACCATGCCGCCATGTTCTTCCACGCCCAGGCGTTCGGACACATTGAGAGCATAGTAGTGTCCATCCCATACATAAATCCCTTCTTGTGCCAGTTTTTCAGCCACCACACGGGGATGAATGTCCTTCAACCGGAATGAGAATGTGGCAACTCGCTCACCCAGACGGCGAACATCCGTTAAACCGTAAAGCCGCAGTCCGGGGACAGACTCCAGCGCTGACAACAATCCACGTGACAACTCGTATTCATAGGCATGGATGGCGGTCATGCCTTTTTTGAGTTCGAGGCGTCTGCCTTGATATTTCTCTTCTGCCAGCCCGCTTGTAAACTCACCGCCAAATTCCCTGCCTACCCATTCAAAATATTCAATTGCTCCCAATACCCCGGCAATTCCTTCATGATTCTGGGTACCGGTTTCGAATTTTCCAGGAAGCTGATTGGTTGCAGGGCGAACTTTATAAGCGAATAGTTTTTCTAAAAGGTCACGCTTTCCATACAAAATCCCGGAATGAGTGCCAAAAAATTTATAGGCGGAAGAAATAAGAAAATCACAGTCCAGCTTCTGAACATCAATCGTGCCGTGTGGAGCATATTGAACGGCATCAATGTAAACCAAAGTTCCAGCTGCGTGAGCCATATCAATGATCTTCTTGACTGGATTAATCGTGCCCAGTGAATTTGAAGCGTAACCCACCGCTAAAAGTTTAGGTTTTCGATCCAGCGCTTTTTGCAAATCATCCAGATTTAGGGTTCCATCTTCCACATTAAAATCCACCCAATTTACCTTCACGCCACGGTCTTGCGCCGCTAACACCCAGGGAGTCACATTGGCATCATGATCCAGCCGTGTCACAACAATTTCATCGCCTTCCTTCCATTGACGTGAAAGGGACCGACTGATATGAAGCGTTATCGTCGTCATGTTGTTACCAAAGACAATCTCTTCTGGAGATGCCGCATTATAAAAATCCGCCATTGCGCGGTGCGCTTCGTCCAGGACTGCATCGGATGCAATACTCGTCGCAAATGCGCCTTTGTGGTTAGCATTACTTTCAATCAAGTATCGAGTGACTCGGTCGAGGGATGGCTTGGCAATCTGGGTTCCGCCAGGATTGTCAAAGAAAACATCAGGACGGTTTAGACCAGGAAACTGGCTACGGATAGCGGAAAGATCGAGGGGCATTAGATGTACTCCGAAAAAGATATGGGTGACAGGCGTTGATTATAATAGCCCATCACCCATTATGACGTTTGCTTTCCAATGGTCACTTATTTGTCTTTCCAATAACCAAGCGAACCGTAAAACTGAACGTGTCTTGTGATGTGTGTCCTGTAATATAAATTTTTTGGTCTTCATGCCGGTATCCTTTACGGCAAGCGCGAACTGCTCGAACAACTTTTCGCGTACAAAGTGCGCCCCGCCGCCAACGAATTGCCCGGAAAATTCGAGACCGGCGCGCAAAATCACGAAGGCATCGCAGGCGTACTTGGCGCAATCTGAGTATTTTGAATGGCTCGGCAGGGAATTCAGCAGCGAGTATGCCGATGAATTGAAACAACAAGGCTACAGCCGGACGCCGCCTAACTCTCAAACAAGCCATGACCACCCTTCACGCCTACGAGTTTGAGTTAAGCTGGGCGGCGCTCTCCACACTCGAATTTATTCCGAATCCGGCGCGTTCAAGACGCGCGAGATGGTGGAAATACTCACGCCGGAATTTTTTGCGACATCACAGATCGTCGGGGATTTTTTTGATTTAGGCATAATGGCTGAAAGCGTTATGAAAGCGCTTTCAGTCTAACACATCTTGAATTGGTATTCCAGTTTGAAACGGATTTATTTAGAAAGCGTTTTCGGCGGCAGTTTATTCCCCGCGCCGCGTTTCGATACCTCGACCCATAACGACTGCGACAACTCGTACCCGATGATATGATCGTGTGGTTTCATTTCGAGTTTCAAGGGTCCCTTGAACGGCGCGCAACTCAACAAATGGAAAGGCGTTCCCGGCACAAGCCCGATCTCGGCGATGTAACGGAGTTTGTCCAAATCATGGGTGCGGACGCGGCTCACAACACAGTCCGAACCGGAGGGTACATTCACCAGCGCTTCATCGCGGACCTCGGGCATGACTCCCGCCTTCGAGGGAATCGGCTCCCCGTGCGGGCATCTGGTCGGATACCCCGCCAGTTCATCCATACGATCCTCGATCTGGTCGTTGATACCTTTTTCAAATGTATCGGCAAGGTCGTGCGCAGTTGCCCAGTCGTACTTCATTACTCTCACAAGGAAGACTTCGGTGAGGCGGTGTCGGCGCAGGGAGGGCATGGCGATCTTTTCACCCGCCTCCGTGAGTCGCACTCCGCGATAGGGTTCATGCACAAGGTAGCCGTCTTTTTGCAGGCGTTTGACCATGCTCGAAATTGCCTGCGCGGAAGAGTCAACATGCGAGCTTAAAAGCGAAAGCGGAACCTGTTCGTGGTCCTGCTGTAATCGGTATATCTCTGCGGCATAGCGCTGCATGGCGGGGCTGGCGGTCATCATACTCCATCATCAGACCTGACAGGTTTTAGGAAACCTGCCAGGTTTTTTTCAACCGGGTTGAAAACGTTTTACAACCCGATATAGATAAAATTTATTACAAATATCTAGATTATTCAGACGGCGGTCATTATACTACACGCCGGTCATATAGATAATCAAGTATTCGTAGGCGGGTTTGCCTGTGCTGCGCACAACCCGCCATGCGTCTAATATTTGAAGAATGTCAGGTTAAAAACCTGACCTACACAATACACTATCAAGGAGATTTTGTACGATGCAAACCGGCAAGAAACTTTTTACTTTGTTATTTCTGACGGCTCTGTTGGTGAGCGCCTGTGGCGGCGCGGCGACAGAAGCCCCGTCTATTGAACAAAATCCCGCTGCCACAGACCTGAGCGGGATCAAAACCTATTTACTCGATAAATCCTCCGAATTGACAGCGAGCAGCCAGGCATTGAAATCTGCCACAGATGCCTATTATGAGTTAGCAAACGCCGCAGGGTTCGACTATGCCTCTTTATGGGAATCAAACCCCGCTGAGGTCAGCGAAGCGTTGAATTCCGCCAAAGAAACCTGGCTGGCGGCGAGTCCGTTATATGAACAGATGGAAGGCATCGTGGCTGGAACTCCCAGCCTTGCCGAATACGATGTGATTTTGGACGCGGGGACGTCTGGCGAGGAAGACCCCGAAGGCGCGGTTCCGTTCGATCTCACCCTGCCCGATGGACGAGTCCTGCCCAAGCCTGGCAATCTCTTCGGCGTGTTGGAAAGTACACTGTGGGGAACTTATGCTGATTTCACATCGAGCGTTGAAGCCGATCTGGATGGCAACGGTTCGATCGACTTTGGCGAAAAACTGCCCGACGCGAATGTATTGAAGGCTGGCGCAGAAGCGCTTCATAACTATACGACCGAACTGGAAACATCCGCTCAGGCGTGGCAGCCAACTGAATCAGATGCCTTCACTGCCCTGGTGGTGATGGTGTCGACCATGAGCGAATACTTCAACTCATGGAAGAACTCACGCTTCATCCTTGGCGATGCCTCTGAGCAACGCGATTTTGTGGTGATCTCACGCCTTGCCGATATTCAAAACATCCTCGGCAGTCTGCAGGTTGTGTATGGCGAAGTAAAACCGCTGGTCGCATCGACCGATGCCGCACAAGCGGAACAGATCGAAACCGCGCTTGAAGATCTAAAAAACTTTGTGGCAGACGTGTATGCGAAAGAACAAGGCGGCTATCAATACACACCGGAAGAAGCCGATATACTTGGAGCCGAAGCGCAGAACCGCGCAACAGCCATCGCGGGTCAGGTCGCGCAGATTGCCGCAAAATTAAATATTTCAATTGAAGAATAGGAATTCAGGTGACCGTCACTTTCGCGCAGCGCTCCCGAAGCGGAACGCAGGCAGCCAAGCAACGGTCACCTTTTACTCATTAATGATGAAAAAACATACCCTCCTACCTGCCCTCTTGATTGCCGCGCTTACGGCTTCCAATATTTTGGGAGCCGTATCTGCCGTTTCTGATTCGCCTGCCCAAATTGCCGAGTCCATTCGCGCTTCTTTGGTGCAGGCACAATTGGATATAACGAATGACCCTGCCTCTTCTGCTCAATTGGTTGAGGATGCAGAAAGCGCGTATCAAACCGGACTTTCAAACTGGTTCGCCGAAGCTGACGGGGATGCTCACCTGAGAATTCTCTCTGCCTTTGAGGCGCTCCATGAGAGTGTCGCCAATGGCGATGAAGTTTCGTTTGCAACCGCGCGCGCGCAGGTATGGACGGGCATCCTTGCAGGCAGTTACTCCATCGTTGAACACTCCATCCAAAACGGCGATGGACTCACCGCACAGACGTGGCTGCCCGTGCGTGAGTTCCGCGTGGCGAGTCGTTTCTCACGCCCCAATGTTGGCGCTACACTTGCCGTAGAAGGGTTTATTGCTGGCGCGATCTCTGCGGAAGATGCCTTGCAATCTGTGCGCGCCGATATGTTGGATACCTATCAAGCCCGTATGACTGAATCCCTGCGTGATTTGACCACCGCCGATGCTAACGGTTTTGCCTCGCGCCGTGCAGAACTGGCGGCATTGGCTGAGGGATATTTCTTCATCCTTTCGCCCGCCTATCTTGAACAACGCGGCAATGCATCGCTTGTGAACGCGCAAGCCGCATTTGCCGATCTGCGAGTGACGGTTGTAAAAAACCCCGGGCTGTTGGATCAAAAACTATCCAATGTTGAGGCGAATTTGAACAACTTCCGCGCCGCGCCATTGAGCCCTGCCGAGCAGTCCCGCCGCGCTGGACAGTTACTGCGATTCCTTTCGCTGGTTCCCGTTGAATACGAACGCGGCGTGGTTGATGGGCGCGTGACGAAGGACCTGGAAATTCAAGAAGCGCTCACATTCTTTGCCGGATCATATGCCGCATTCACCGATCTGAAAGACCTGCTCAACACCATCGATCACGACCAGACCGTCAAAGCGGATGCGCTGTTCCTGTCGATGGGCGAACAGCTCGCAGAAACCGGAACAGGCAAATCGGTCGCAAGCGCCGAGGCGATCCAGTCTCAGACAAAAGAATTGACCGCGCTATTAAATCAATTAATCCCGGAAGAATGGCTCAAAGCCAGCGCGCAAAGCGACTTTGACGTGATCGCTTCCATGCTCGACCAGATGCAAGTCGCCGTCCGCAACGGGGAATACGAACTCGCCGAGTCATCGCGGCTTGACGCCTACGCCATTATGGAAACCGGGCCCGAAGCCAAGCTGATGGTTTTTGCGCCACAATTGAAATTGCAATTGGAAGAATTGTTCTGGAACGGGCAGGGTGAAAATAAGGGACTGGCATATCTGATCAAGAATCGCGCCCCCTATTCCGAGATCAAAACCACACGCCTGGCATTGGATGAATATCTGAAAGAGGCGCAAACCGAACTTGGCAGGAACACGGCTCCCGCCGCAATCGCAACCAATGCGGGCATCATTGTTTTTCGTGAAGGGCTGGAGGCGGTGGTCATCATCGCTTCATTAATGAGCAGTTTGAAATCTGCTGAAGAACGCAAGTATCGCCGCCCCATGTGGATAGGCGTCATTCTCGCGCTCCTGGTCACCGCGCTGACATGGTTGCTGGCGCATGGAATTCTGCAATCGCTGGCGCGTTACGGTGAAAAATTGGAAGCCGTGGTCTCCATCATTGCCATTGCAGTGCTTTTGCTCATCATGAACTGGTTCTTCCACAACACGTATTGGACGGGCTGGCTGGCAAGTTTCCACGCCAAAAAGAAACGCCTTTTGAATGGAGAAGCAGGTCTTGTGCTGGGATTGATTACCCTCGGATTTACAAGCGTTTATCGCGAGGGCTTTGAGATCGTTCTGTTCCTGCAGGCGCTTGTGCTTGAAGGCGGCGTAGGGACGGTATTGATCGGCGTACTGGCGGCGCTTGTGGGTGTGTATATCGTCGGTCTCATCATCTTCCGCTTACAAAAGAGCCTGCCGTACATGAAAATTCTTGTCGTTACCGGCGTCTTGATTGGCGCAGTCCTGTTGCAGATGGTGGGCAGTACCGTTCATATCATGCAGGTGGTTGGCTGGATGCCCATTCATGTAGTAGCAGGCGCAGATTTTTCATACTGGCTCGGCACCTGGTTTGGCATCTACCCCACATGGGAAGGGCTTGCCCTTCAACTTGCAGCGCTTATCTTTGTATTTGGCAGTTATTACCTTGCCGAGGGGTTGCGGAAGAAGAGAATAGTCGTCACAAAATCAAAAGTGGCGAAAACATCGGTGCAGTCAGGATAATTTGGATAAATGTTAGTGGACTTACGCAAAATCGTTCGTCTCTTCGGCAATTGACCGCCGACGGCAGACCGCGGTCAGTGGTCGGCG
Source organism: Chloroflexota bacterium (assembly GCA_013388795.1). Taxonomy (GTDB): domain Bacteria; phylum Chloroflexota; class Anaerolineae; order Anaerolineales; family Villigracilaceae; genus Villigracilis. The sequence continues at coordinate 8,792 of JACAEP010000142.1, forward strand.
GTCAGAGTTTGGGAGTTTTGCGTAAGTCCTGTGTTTAAAAAATATCAACCTGATTGAAAATCTTTTTCACCTGCATTTAAGATAATTTTTATCTTATTACCTAGATTTATATAACTTGCATGCGTATACTCCGTCCACTTATTTAACTAAAACTCATATACGGAGAGAAAACATGCTAAAAGCTACACCACTCAGCCCCGACCTGACTCACGAAGAACGCCTTGTTGCCATCCGCGAAGCCTACAACGAAGACCGTTCGCAAATGACGCTTATGCTCGCCCACCAACTGCGCGTCCCCGAAGTGGACGTGATCCGCGCGCTCGAAGGCGACACCGCCCGCGAACTCGACTTTGCGCGCTGGGAAGAGATCATCCGCGCGTTTGAGGCGTTGGGAGATGTAACCGTCATCGTCTCGAACGGCTCGACCACCATCGAATCCTTCGGTCAATTTGGCGGCTTCAACAACGCCCAGGGCTTTCTCAACGTCCGCAGCAAATCGCTCGATATGCACATCCGCGGCTGGGAGTTGGCATCTGTATTTGCATTCCGCAAGCCCAGCCATCTCGACAAGCACGAATCGCTTTCCTTCCAATTTTTCGACCGCCGTGGAAACTCCGCGTTCAAAGTCTTCCTCAACTTTGGCGGAAAAGACCCCGCCCCCAACTTGGTGGAAGCATATAACGGACTCATCGAGCGATTCGCGAAGTAAAAACTGCTCACAAAACTCTAGTAAAATTCTACGTAAATCTACGTAGAATTATATAAATTTACGCATAAAATACTCAAAAGGTGAGGGCGCATAAAAACGCCTTTACTTTGTTTTATCTCGCAAAAACTTGATGGGGCTGCAAGACCTTTCAAGTTTTAGGAAACGACATGCTCATCAAACGCCTGCAACTCGCCCTTATCCACACCGCCGTCGCCATGACGCTCGTGCCCATCAACAGCACGCTCAACCGCGTCATGAT
>JACAEP010000162.1 GCA_013388795.1 Chloroflexota bacterium
CGTTTCAGATGTTTTGGTTTTCATTTCTTCACCTCCGTGGAGCGCGGCATACGGTTAAGCAGATAGTCCATGCCGATGAGGATGCCGAGGATGGCAAATCCCATCACGGCGGATGTGACCGACCATTCCATCAGGCTGGGAGTGTATGCCAGGCTCAGTTTGGGACCGGCAAAGGCTTCCGCCTGACCGGGCATCATTTCCGCTACCTGTCCCGGCACAACGATCAGGATGCGGGCGGCAGCGTAGCCTACGAGCAGAAACAAGCCCATCAGCCCGGCGGCGAATCCGTTCTTCGCTAGTTTGGGTTGCGCCAGCACGAGGACTGGAATGACCAGCCCGATAACAATTTGCACGCCCCAGAACATGAAGGCGTATGGACCCGTCAGCATGGAATTCACCGCAATCACGTTATCGGTTGCGCCGCCGTAGAGCGATTGGGTCAAATCTGCAAAGAGGAAATATAGTTTGGCGACGCTGGTGGCAATGGTGATGATTGCCAGCAGCCAGAGCAGGTCGCCGCGCGGTTTTTCTTCCAGCGCGGGCATGAACCAGCCGACCAGTACCAGCATCAACGCCGCGCCCGAAGCGATGGCAAAGACAGGGAATTGGACGGGAAGCAAACCGACGTGCCAGAACAGACGCGCCGCATTGCCGCCCAGCAGGAAGCCCACGCCTCCCGCCACAAGGATGGCGGTCACAAAGCCGATCCACATCACAATCTTCATCGGGTTTTTGTCGGGCTGGGTAAAAGCCAGATAGAGCGAGATCAGGATCAGGATGAGAAAGAGCGTGTATCCCCATACCATCAGCGTGAGGAACGAGGCGAAACTCGGCTGGAGGTACACCTTCCAGATGCGATCCATGTGCCCCAAATCCATACCGATGGAGGCGAGACCCGCGGGCAGGGTGACGAGCGCCGCCCACAACATCGTCTTGCCTGTGCCTTTGAATTGCGGCACATTGAACAGGTACTCAAACGCGGCAAGCATGTACGCGCCTGCCGCCAGCCCCGCCAAAAACAGATACATGGCAACCCACAAACCCCATCCGATGTAGGAGCCGTAATTGGCGCTTTGCTCGCCTTCAAACAGGCGGATGTATACGCCCCACAATCCGAATAGCAGGGCAAGTACGCCAACAGCGTAAGAAATTTTCTTGGTCATCTCATCCTCCTACACAATGTAGTATGTGCGCGGTTCGGTGCCGAGTTCTTCCTTCAGCCGAATCACGTTGGGCTTGTTGATGAGTTCGGTCACCAGCGAATCGGGGTCGTTGGCGTCGCCGAAATAGGTGGCGCGACCGATGCAGGTGGTGGTGCAGGCAGGCAGGATGCCGTCTTTGATGCGGTGCAGGCAGAAGTGACACTTGCGGACATTGCCCACAGGCGACTCGTGTTTTCCGTCCCGCTTCCACGCCTCGCCATACTCCTGGCTTGCGTGCTCGTACCCCGCGGCAGTGTCCCCGCCGATAACTGCCCCGTCGAAGACAGGCAATCCCTCGGTATAGTTATAGCCAAAGTCGAAGGTGCGCGCTCCATACGGGCAAGCCGCCATGCAGGCGCGGCAGCCGATGCACTGTTCGTAATCCACTACGACGATTTCCTCTTCGTTGTGGTAGGTGGCGTTCACCGGGCAGACTTCGGTGCAGGGCGATTTCTCGCATTGCATACACGGGCGCGGCAGGAACTTCATCGTCACGTTGGGATACGTGCCGATCTCCTCCGACATCACCGGGCGATAGACCACCCCCGGCGGCAGTTTGTTTTCCGCCACGCATGCCACCGTGCAGGCGTGACAGCCGATGCAGCGGCGCAGGTCAATGACCATCACCCAGCGCCGTTCCGAGGCGGGTTTTTCCAGCGCGCGCTTTAACTCATGGTTCATCCGCACCAGAACATCCTCTTTTGCCAGCGGGTCATCGGCGGATAGCGCGGAAATCTCCACGCCCTCCAGCGGAGCAACCAGCCCTGCAAATACCTCGGAAGCATACTTTTCTATTAAAGTCGCTTCGTTTGTCATTGTGCTTCTCCTTCATGGAATTAGATTTGGATCAAGTTCGATAATGCCAGGGTTATTTTCCACCTTTCAAGGAAACCCTTATAGCGGGGAAAGTCCGCATCTTTTGAGGGCATTGTCGGGAAAATCCCCACATTGGGGTGATGGTCAGATTTTTACGATTTCTCCCCTGCCTGGCGGGTGCAAAATTTTGCGGCTGAAACTTATACTCATATATCCGATAGGTACCCCGACGGGCAGGTTCGATGGCGGTTATTACATAAACTCGTTTTGATTTATTTTTTACATCCCGTTTACAACTCAATGACTGAAATCATGGGCGGGGAAATCAAGTCATGATGACGCGCACTCTCCCTTTGACCCGGGGCTCGGTAGGATTAGGTCGAAAGGAGAACGATATGAAACACAAAACCCTATTCCTCATGTTGACCGCCGCGCTGATGCTTTCAGCGTGCGGTGCCATTCCCGGCGGCGAACCGGCCGGGGCGCAAGACCAGCCTGCCGTCATAACGGAGGCGGCAGCGACAGCCATATCACAGCCTGAGCCTTCTGCCGCGCCGCCATCCCCGGCGGCTCCCTCAACAGGTAAGCCCGGCTCGCCCTGCGGAAACGGAGTCTGCAATGGACCCGAAAATGCGCAGAATTGTCCGGCAGATTGTTCCTCCTCTGCTTCTACGCCGCCGGGCAATCCCGCCGGAGCGCCAGGCGGAGCAAGTCAGGCCGGGGGGACAGAATACGCCGTCACCAACCCGGCGAGCGGAGCGTCGCTTTATGTCGCCGCATTTTTCCCCGCCTCATGGGATGGGCAGACTCAACTACCCGCGCTTGTGCTTGTCCCCGGCGGCAGCGGCAATTCGGGCGGGTTTCTGAAACAGAATCCCGCCGGGCAATCTACGGTTTCGACTATCACCGACGCGGGCATGGTCGCCATCGTCTTCGACCCCGACGGGCGCGGACAAAGCACAGGCGCGGAAGATTACAACGGATTCATCCACCAGGACGGACTTGCCGAAGTAATCCGCTTCGCCTCGACCCTGCCCGGAATTGATCCTGCAAAAATAGGCATGGTCACCAATTCGTATGGAATCACGATGGGCGCGGGGGCGCTTGCCCGATACCCCGACCTGCCCGTCAAGTTTTTGATCGACTGGGAAGGTCCCGCGAATCGCTTGGACACAGGCGGATGCGACGGCGCTGGACTGGGGCATCTTAACACCGTGGCTTCCTGCACAGACGAAGCCTTCTGGGCGGAGCGCGAAGCCAGCACGTTCATCTCGCAGATTCGCGTGCCGTATCAGCGCATTCAATCCGAGCAAGATCACGTCCAGCCGGATTATGCCCACACGGTCTTGATGATCAACAACGCCGTAAACGGCGGAGTTCCCTGGGTGCGGCTCAACAACGAAACCCCCAACCAGACCTACGACCTCAACGCCCTGCCAGCCATGCTGCCCGAAAGCATGGACAAGCAGAAAGACCAGATGATCGTCCAGTATGCCCAGGAATTGTTTTCACGGTAACGCCAGATTGAAAAAAAGGAGAAGTCAAAATGAAACGCATCTTTACCTTCCTCTCGATCCTCGTCATCGCCTCCCTCGCCTGTGGGTTGCCCGCCGCAAGCGAACAACCCACAGCGGCGGCGCAACCTACAGCGGAGACTCAGCCCGCAGAAACAGCGACCCAGCCCGAAATCCAGAATGAAGCGGGCGACGCCGTCCTGTATTTCACCATCGGGATGCACATCGAACCGCAGGGCGAAACCGCGCAAGGATATGGCGGCGGCAAAGCCGATTATCACAACCCGCAGTTCTTCGATAAACAGGTGAAAGACATGTATGAAGTGACTCAGATGGTCGAAGCGCACGGCGGACGCATGACGATTCAGGCGCAAAGCCCGTTCACGACGGTTGCAATTGAGTCGGGCAACACCATCCTCGCCGACCTTGCCGCGCATGGACATGAGATCGCCCTGCACTTCCACGAAGACGCGCACCTCGGAAAAAATTCCGCATCGCTTTCAGTGCAGGAATGGTGCGACGTGATGAAAGAAGAGATCGGCTACATCACGCAGGCTTCGGGCGTGAGCGACATCCGCTATTGGAGCGGCGGCAATCTTTACATCAACCTGTACGAAGCCGCCGAATGCGCTGGCTTGGATGTGAACAGCGATTGGAAAAATCCCAGCACGCAAAGCACCGACATGTCGCTGACGGGCGTGAACCCCTGGCGACCCGCGGGCGGCACCGACGGCACAGACTTCACACTCTTCGCCACGCACGACCCAAACGGCGCGATCATCTTCCTGCCCGAAGGTCAATACGACAAAACCGATTTCGCCTCCATGCGCCGCAGTGATAACGCGGGCGGCGACGAAGCCTACTTTGAATATCTCAAAGAGAGTCTCTACGCCTCGCTCGAAGCCGCGCAGGCGGGCAAGGTCAACGTCTTTCATTTCACCATTCACCCCAGTGAATTTCGCGGCGACCCGCAAGACCCGTTCGGCGTGATCGAACGCTTCCTCACCGAAGTCGTTGATCCCCTCGTCGCTTCAGGCGATGTGCAATGGATGACCTTATCCGAAATGGCAGACGCCTACGCCGCCAGCGAATAGCGAATAGCAGGCGTTCTCTAACGCAACGCAAGGAGATTCTCCATGAAAAAATTTTTCCTCGCCCTGACTCTTCTCTCCCTTCTGACTTTTGCTTGCGCCCAAGCCGCGCCTCCGACCCCGCCGACGCCTGCTCCCGTTACCCAAGCATCTCCCACCCCCACGCCTCTTGTCGCTACCCCCATACCCCCTTCCCACGTTGGGGGAGGGGCGGGGGGTGAGGGCTACATCTCCTTCGTCATCAACGTCCACGACTGGACTCACCCCAGCGAAAGCGCTGACATCCTTCTGCAACTGGTGGACCTCTTCGAGCGCTACGGCGTGCGCGGCGACTTCTACTTCACCGCCGAAATAACCCGCGCCCTGGCAGAAAACCACCCCGACTTCATCGAGCGTCTCAAGAACTCGAACATGACCATCAGTTACCACGTCCGCCCGCCGCACCCGCTCTACATTGGCGTCGACGCGCGCCTGAAAGGGCTGGACGACGCCGCTCTCTACCAGACGCTCCTGGATTACGAGACCTACGCCCTGGACCTGGAGACGGGCGAACTCGACCGCTCCCGGCCGGGCGGCTACGCCTACGTGGCGCAGGTCTTCGGGCGCAATCCGGTTGTCGCCTCGGTACCCAGCGACGATCGGCGCCTCAAAGACGCCGCGCAGCGGGTCTACGCCAGCCTCGGCGCACAGATGACCCTGCTCTATCATGAAGAAGGCACAAAACTCGAACAGCCCTTCGAGTACGTCAACGGTCTGCTCGTGCGCCCGAGCGACTTCAGCGTGACGCGCGTCACCAGCATAGACGGCAGCGA
>JACAEP010000346.1 GCA_013388795.1 Chloroflexota bacterium
GGCGCTCAACTGCTTCAAACCCAGGTAAACGGCATCGGCGCCGTGTTCCAGAGCGGCAAAAAAGCTCTCTATGTGGCCCACCGGGGCCAGCAGTTCAATGTTCATTGCAGGGTCGTTTCCATTCATCCTTGTACCAAGCGCTCCTTGCGGCCGGCCGGTAGACCGGCATGCGGGTTCGGCGGTTGTCCCGGGTGGCGGTCGGCTGGATGCCATGCTTCCGCCAGTCTTGACCGGGTTGCCGTGCCGCAGCACAAGAGTAGCAATCTGGCAACTCATCGGCAACGACTTTCGAAGGAACAGGGAGCGAGGGCCGTCTCGCGGTCCCTGCAAAGCAGAATTGGTACGGCCCCGCAGGCTTTTGGCGGTCGCCGTGAATCAGTCGCCTTTGCCCGTCCGGCATGGTGCAGCGGCTCGCCGACAGCTTTCCAGGCCCGTCCGGTTCGCACTGGTTTGGCGAAAAAAAGCCTTGACAACTGGTATTAGTGAATCTAATAAGTGCAGATGATTGTAAGCTTCAATAAACTCCGCACAACGGAGTGCGGTGTCCCGCTTGAAGGTCAGGACAAGGGCGTCCTACTCCCCGCATAAGGGGAGAGGCGCTTTTTTTCTGGGCCGGCGTGGATTCCGAAGATGGCTGGACGATAAGGGGGGGTACAACGGCGTATCCCGGTTGAGGACAAGGCGGTCCGCTTGCTCTGGCAGCAGAGAGGCGGACTTTTTTATTCATCTTTTATAGACAAGGAGCAACAGAGATGAACCTGTGCAAGCCCAACGCCAATGACGCCACCCTATCTTTCAACCGCTCCAAGAGCGTGGTCCCCATGAGTGGGATCTGTTCCCGCTGCATCGACGGTTGCCGCGGCAACTGCGAAATTTTCCGATCGACCTTCCGCGGCCGCGAAGTCATCTACCCGGGTCCCTTCGGGAAAGTGACGGCGGGGGCGGACAAGGACTACCCGGTGGACTACTCCCATTTGAACATCCAGGGCTATGCGCTGGGCGCCAGCGGCCTCCCGGAAGGCGTGGCGGCGGGGCCTGACACGGCCGTTTTTCCGGCGGTGAATACGGAGACCGAATACGGCTGGGACATCAAGGTGAAAATGGCGGTGCCCATTTTTACCGGCGCTTTGGGTTCTACCGAAATCGCCCGCAGCAACTGGGAGCATTTTGCGGTGGGTGCGGCCCTGAGCGGCGTGACGCTGGTGTGCGGTGAAAATGTCTGCGGCATCGACCCCGGCCTGGAGTTGAACGGGGCGAACAAAATCGTCAAGTCGCCGGAACTGGACCGCCGCCTGGAGGTGTACCAGCGCTACCACAACGGCTACGGGGAAATCCTGGTGCAGATGAACGTGGAGGACACCCGCCTGGGAGTGGCCGAATACGCCATCGACAAGCACGGGCTGGACACCATCGAGCTGAAGTGGGGGCAGGGCGCCAAGTGCATCGGCGGAGAGATCAAGGTGGACAGCATCGACCGTGCCCTGGAACTGAAGAAGCGGGGTTATATCGTCACTCCGGACCCGACCAGCCCGGTTGTCCAGGCGGCCTACAAGGATGGCGCCATCAAGGAATTCGAGCGCCACAGCCGACTGGGCTTCGTCAGCGAAGAAGGCTTCCTGGCCGAGGTGGAGCGTCTGCGCAAGCTCGGATTCAAGCGCATCACCCTGAAGACCGGCGCCTACAGCCTGCGGGAGCTGGCCATGGCGATCAAGTGGGGAGCGCGGGCCAGGATCGACCTGTTGACCATCGACGGCGCACCCGGCGGCACCGGCATGAGCCCGTGGCGCATGATGCAGGAATGGGGTATCCCGAGCATCTATCTGCATTCCAAGGCCTACGAATACTGCGAGAAGCTTACGGCCAGGGGTGAGAGGGTGCCGGACATCGCCTTTGCGGGCGGCTTCTCCAGCGAAGACGGAGTGTTCAAGGCCCTCGCCTTGGGTGCCCCTTATGTCAAGGCCGTGTGCATGGGGCGCGCGTTGATGATCCCCGGCATGGTCGGGAAGAACATCGGCAAATGGATGGAGAAAAACGACCTGCCCAAAACCGTCAGCGAATACGGCAGCACTCCAGAGGAAATATTCGTCAACTATGAAGCGATCAGAGAGATCGTTGGCAACGATGCCGTAAAGGAAGTCCCGCTCGGCGCCATCGGCATCTACAGCTACGCCGACAAGATCAAGGTTGGCCTGCAGCAGCTCATGGCCGGAGCCAGGTGCTTCAATGTCCGCTCCATCACCAGAAAAGAGCTGATGGCGCTGACCCACGAATGCGCGTCGGTGACCGGCATCCCCTACCTGATGAACGCCTACAGCGAAGAGGCGGAAGCCATCCTGAACAGCTGATGGCCGCCGCATCGCCACCTTTTTTGCCGCCAGGCTCCACCGGCCGTCTCGGGTGGAGCCCGGTGCCCTTCACCTCGCATCAACCTTCAGATCATGAACTGAAGACACCGCATGGACTCGCGATCCTCTTCGATGAATACGATCCGCCGCGCAGAAGGGACAAATTGTTTTTGCTGATCCAGTCCAACGTTGGCCTCAAGCGGAACGGCCAGGCGTGTGGTGTTTGGGTGTACAAACTGCGAAGAATCACCGGGCTCGGGCAACCCGATGCCCCGCCGTAGATCACTCATCCGGCCGAATTCAAGGTTGGCTGAAGAGCGCATTGGCTCCCCTTGCCTGTTCGCTGGGGAGTCAGGCCACAGCTTTCTTCTTTGCTGGTTTAGGCATAAATTAGTCGTCAGTATTTTCAGCAACACTCATCATTTGAATCCAGTTGAGGAGATCAAGAGTGTAGTAAACCTTTCCATCTGGAGCAATTCCCATCACGTCATCCTTACCGTCACCATTAAGATCGCCAGTTGAAATTTCATGAAGAACTCCCGGCATCCACTGCCAGTTTTCTAGATTAAGAGCATAGTAGATGTGCCCTAATACGGTGATGCCAATCAAATCTTCTCTACCATTGCCATCTAGATCACCTTTGGTTATCTGGCTGAGTACACCCGGCATCCACTGCCAATTCTGCAAATCCATACTGTAAAACAGTTGGCCAGCGGTTGTTAGACCTACCAATTCAGCCTTGCCATCTCCATTAAAATCACCGCCAGTCAGCCCAATTAAGGCTGAACTGGAGCTGCCTCCCCGCACGCAGCGCACATAATTGGCAGATGACTTACGGCTATGCTGAATTCTGCCTTCCGAGAAGTCCACACTCTGCGCATAATCAACTTGGGCAATCCAGACGCTGGTAGTGCTTGACCAATAGTCCAGTGAAAATGAACCACTACCGAAGATCGGATTGATGGCAGGCTCAAGCCGGCTGTAATCTACGATGGTCTTGATTTCCTGGATATTGGGCAGTCTCCAGTCATCCCATCCACCAAGGGTCAAATCTTCACAATAAGCCAGGGCAGTTTCCCATGAATGACCGCCCTGATCGTTCTGAGCATCGCCTTGCTGCCAGACAAGGCCGGTGTCGAGGTCAATCACTGTGCCGTTATGATTATCCGCGTAATTGCCCTGCCTAAGGCTTTCTCCCCTAACACAGCGAACATAGGGGAGTAGATAGTTGAAGTCGAAAGTGTTGGTGTTGAGACCGTCAGCGCCAGAACCAAAATTCACTGTCCACCATTGCACGGCATCAGGAGAAGAGCCAATCGGAGTGTTAGACCAGTAGATTCTCCAATGGACATGCGGGAAATAGACGGTATTGATAGCTGGCTGCTCGTTGCCGTAGCGTACCAGAGAGCGTAACTCGAATTGACTAGGTAAGCGCCAATCGCTTTTGCCACCTAGGTCAAGGGCACTGCAATAGTTCACAGCATCCTGCCATTTGAAGCCATAGCCGGTATCGTTTTGATCATCACCCCGCTGCCACACCAAACCAGTGTTTAGGTCGGGCACGGTTCCGTCACCATTATCCTGATAGGCCGGCTGTGGGCCGGTGTAGTTACCATCCTGCCCATAGAAGCGTTCGCCTGGAGCCGGACAGGAGATCACCCGGCCAACGTCATTATAGCATTGAGTCTGCCCGGTGTCCGGCAGGATGTAAGCAGTGACGTAGTTGCACTGACCTAAGATGACCAAAGCGAAAATAGCTGCAACGAACGACGGAAAACGATCGGGTTTCATGACACTTCACTCCTCTAAAACCATACAGTCAGGCGCGTGGAGCGCGGGGTGGGAAAGTACAGAGAGCACCAGCGATTTATAGTGTTTCGAATTTCTGCAATACTCTTGAAAATGACTCCAGCACTTTACTTAAACCTTTTATGACAACTGATTCCGTATTCCCCTGCCCCTGGAATCGACTTTCAAAGAACAAAACCTGGACTTTCAAAACACATTCAGAAGCTGCCCTTTGCCCTACTTAACAGCAGATTTCCCACACCGTCTTTTTAATGAGGATTTATAGCACGCACCTGAAGAACCAGGCGTTTGCCCTATCAGTACCACCATGTGGAGGATCGCAAGAATCTTTAAAACTAGGCACGCAGCTCGAAAAAGCTCGCTGCCCGAGTACTACAAGTCCCCCGTTCGCATATGCATACGGGAGTGTGATCCTATTCGCCTCGACGCACGTATCTATGTTGTAACCCACAATCACGCCGGGATTGTTGAAGTAAGATGCCCACACAAGATTGCCGTTCTGCCTAGTGCAAATCACCGGTCCCTTGACAAAAGGTTTATTCGGGTCTGGGTAGATATCGTTAAAAGTGTCCCAATTATTCAGGAGCACGCGCCTGACGGGGTTCCGATGCTCAGTGCATTGGTTAGTACCTTCGGGGGCAAGCCACATGTAGGCATTGCCATTTGGATGGACAACCAGCGCGTGCTCATGAGTCCCAACCTGGATGCTCGGCCAGGACTTGACTCCTACCAACACGCCATCAGATTTCCTGATTTTCCCGAGACTGAACCCGTCGTGTCGAGAGTCCGTCATATAGAGA
>JACAEP010000041.1 GCA_013388795.1 Chloroflexota bacterium
CGCGATCATATTGCCGCCGCGTCCGCCGCCGCTGAGTTTGGCGCCGAGCGCGCCCGCCTTTCGCGCTGCGGCAACCAGCACATCCAACTCCGGCGAAGAGACGGTCATCTGCCGAAGGAATTCGTGATTGTGATCCATCAATTCGCCGAGATGTTCGGGGTGACCGCCTTCAATGAGTCGGCGCGCCATGGTGGAGATTTGCGCCACTTCGTTGAAAATGGCTTCAAAACGGTTCGGGTCGCGCAGCCACAGACGGCGCACATCGCCCACTGATTCTTTCGTCGGCGCGGGGACGCCCGTATCGCCAATGACAATGGTGAAGGGTTTGCCGCATTTGAACGTCTCAATGGGTTTTTCTTTAATATAATAAACCGGCATATTGTAGGTAATGACGGCATTATCGATGCCGGAGGGTGTGCCGTGATGAAGTTTCTCGATCTCGAAGACAAGGTCGTTGACTTGGTTATTGGAGAGGGAAAAAGACAGGAAAGAAGAAAGAGCGCGAATCAACGCAACGGATACGGCGGCTCCCGAGCCAAGCCCCGCCGCAACGGGGATGGTCGAATGGATGGAGATGGAAATATCTGGGAGCGGGGCAATGCCCAAGTGGCGAGCAACTTTCAGAATAACCGAACCCGTTGGATCGTTGGAAGGAAGCGTGGAAAGCTCGCCATGCAAATCCATCATCGGGGCGTCGATCCAGACGCCAGGCTTGTCAGAGTCTGAGACTTCCACATCCACCCGCACCTGATTGACCGGCACGGCAAGCGCAGGGCGGTTGTACACGACGGCATGTTCGCCAAAGAGGATGATCTTGCCGGGCGCGGAAGATTTCATGAAAAGTAGAAGATGACGATGACTGTGATTGCCCAAAGCAGCATGGAGATTTGGAAGGGACGATCTGAAAGAAGCACTTCTTCGGGTGTGCCGCCCGCATGTTTGACTTCGATGAGATACAGATAACGGAAGATGGCGTAGACCATGAACGGGATCGTGAGCATCATGGAATGATTCTCAGGCACGTTTGGCGCGGAGAACGTATAGAGCGAATAGGCCACGATGGTGGTGCCGGAAACGATCATGATGTATTGGTCGAGAAGCGGCAGAGTGTAGCCGTCGAGCACTTTGCGATGCGAACCAGCCCCATGAGCGAGCAAAGCAAGTTCGGCGCGGCGTTTGCCGAAACCGAGGAAGAGCGAAAGCAGGAACATCACAATGTAAAGCCAGGGAGAGAAGCGTTCGACGGCGATGAGCGTGACGCCCGCCCCCACGCGCAAGACGAATCCAGCGGAGATGATGAGGACATCCAAAATGGCAATGTGTTTCAGCCATTTCGAGTACGCCATGTTGATCACAAAATATGCCATGATGACGATTTCAAAGCCGGGTGAAAGCAGCCACGCCAAGGCAAAGGTGATGATAACGATCACAATGCCTGCCGCCCAAGCCGCGTTGACGGGAAGTTTGCCGGAAGCAATCGGGCGTTTTTTCTTTTCGGGGTGCTGCCGGTCCGCCTCCACATCGGCAAGGTCGTTGAAAATATAAACACACGACGAAATGAGGCAGAACAGCGCAAACCCTGCGAGCGTGCGCAGAAACGAATCCAAAACAAACAATTGTTTGTCGAAGACCAGCGCCGCAAAGACGAATACATTCTTCGTCCACTGGCGCGGACGCATGGTTTTGATCAGGGCGGTTAACATGCGGCTATTTTACCTGATACAATATTTTCATGCCCAAAATTCGTCTGGATGTTTTGCTCGTGGAAAAAGGATTGGCCGACTCACGCGCCAAAGCGCATGCCCTCATCATGGCGGGACAGGTGCGTGTCGCGGGTCAGATCGCGCTCAAGCCTGCCACTGCGGTTCAGCCAAATGCCGCGCTGACAGTGGATACCGGTCCGCGTTATGTTTCGCGCGGCGGCGAAAAACTCGAAGGCGCGTTGGATGCGTTCAAGCTCGATGTGACCGGTTTTGTCTGCGCTGATGTAGGCTCGTCCACGGGCGGGTTTACGGATTGTCTGCTGCAACATGGCGCGGTCAAAGTCTATGCCATTGACGTGGGCAAAGGCATATTGCACTGGAAATTACGCAATGATCCGCGCGTGGTGGTGATGGAAGAAACCAATGCGCGTTTTGTAGAGTCGCTGCCAGAGAAAATAGACTTTGTAACCGTGGATGCCTCGTTTATTTCGTTAAGAACGTTATTGCCAGTGATCGCAAAGTGGAATGTACAAAGTGGAATTGTCGCCTTGATAAAGCCGCAATTCGAGGCGGGTAAAAAGATCGTTTCACGCGGCGATGGGGTCATCCGCGACCCGGAAATTCACAGGCAGGTTTTACTGGATGTGCTGACCTATGCCCAGGCAGAAGGCTTTGGTCTGCATGGGTTGGCGAAGTCTTGCTTGTTGGGTCCAAAGGGGAACACTGAATTTCTTGTCTGGCTGGATATGAATCTGAACGAGACTGCGGCGGAAGACCTGGTAAGTGAACTATTCCCTGTTGAGGAAAAATGAACTGCCCCAAATGCCATTCCGAGTTGGTCAAGAAATACTACAAAGGGATGTTTGAAGTAGAGTCCTGCCCCAATTGCCGCGGCATGTGGCTGGACTTCAATGAATTGGACAAGCTCGAAGATATGGTTTTTGACGAAGATGAGCGCAAAGGCTCGCTGATTCACTTTCAAACACAGACGAAGTTTCCTTGCCCGCACTGCGGGGCAAGGTTGGATGAGTTCCAATATCGGCTGTATGATCTGCGGCTCGATACCTGTGCCGCAAATGACCACGGCTTCTGGCTGGACGCCGGAGAAGATGAGCGAGTGATGGAAATCATGCAAAAACAGACAAGGGATGTGCAAAGAAAGGTCAACGCCGAGTCCGAGTGGCGGCAATTGCTCAAGGGAACGCATGCCTTTATTGGCAGGCAAAAGAAATAACCCAAATACAATTCAGCAAGCCCGCCCGGGCGTTAGTCATAACGGATCGGCTCCACATCCCTTTTTTTTTCATCTTTTTTCCTTCTTTTCCTTGCATAATAAAACGTCTCTCGCAACTGCGGCGTGACCAGACTCGTTTCACGATGACCGATGCGCGTTCCATGAAACTGCATAAAGCGGAACCAAAAAATGGATGCAAAACTTTTCAAGAGAGCGCCTTCACGAGTTGCGTGCCAGAGATCGCTCAAAATATTCGTGATGGTCAAACGGAAGAAATCATACAAATTGAAATGCGCTTCGGGGTAGATGCGTCGCAGCGCCATCGCTTCGCGGCGATAGCGGTTATAAACTCCGCGCGGGGTCTCGTTGTGGATGTGAACGATCTCGGCTTCGGCAACATAGGCAATTCTATACCCCTGCCCCTTCGCCCATTTGCCCCATTCCAAGTCTTCGAGACCGGTCAATGTTTCGTCATAGGAATGTTGTTCCCATAGACTCTTACGAATCGCAGAATTCGCATTATTACAAAATGCTGTTATCTGATCGGGATTGCTTGCGTCGGGATACCACTGGTGAAAGATCTGATGCTCGGAATATTTCGAACCTTCGTATCCGCGCTGTTTGCCATAAGTCAGCGCGACCTGCTCGTCTTGAAATGGGCGCAGCAGAGTCTCCAGCCAATCGGGATAGACTGGGTACACATGCGCGCTGGCGATGACGACAAATTCGCGCGTTGCGGCTTTAACCCCCAGATTGAGCGACCGCCCAAAGGTAAACTCCGTCGAGGGGATGTGGACGACCTTCGCCCCAAAGGACTCAGCCACGAGGACGGTTGAGTCGGTGGAACCCGAATCGACCAATATGATTTCCACATCTTTGACGGTCTGCTGTTGGACGCCTTCGAGCAAACGTCCGAGATGTTTTTCTTCATTATAGGCGCGGATAACGATGGAGCAGTTCATAATTTTTCGTAGGGACAAGGTTTACCCTTGTCCAGGTTTGCCCTTGCCGAAAAATACCGCTATCAGGATAACCGCAAGGGTTGTCTCTACCATGCACTATCTTTCTCATACCCCAACTTAATCAACAGATCACCCGCGACCTCTTTAAAAATTTTCTTATGCTCCTCGGTAAAATGTTTTTTCCATTCACCGGTCTTGCCAGAGCGGAAGGTCGGGGACTTGGTCGGGTGGATGGAGGCTTCGAGGGAACTGAGGATCAACTGGCGGCTGGCGCGAAGCGTGACCCGGCTGAGGAGGTGATCCATGATGGAGGTGAGAGTCGCGGCGCGGTCATGGATCAAGTCTTCGAAGTGAATGGTCAAAACTTCTTTTTGATCAAGCCAGCCGAGATAGGGCGCGAAGCGGTCTGCGATGTTCGGGAATTCGATGTTCGTATCGGGTCTGCCAAGAATGCTGATTTTCAGGCGGGAATCAAAATCGGGCAGGGATTGGTAGTATTCATGGTGAACATGGCGCGCTTCCATCTCAGTGACATAGAAAACGTGCGAGACGACCACATCGCGCGGGTCGCGGAAGATGAAATAGGGCGCGAATTTATCCGAGCAGACACGCGCAGCGGCTTCGGGTCTTGCAAAGAGATGCGCGGAAGCAATATCACATGGACGAAGCGCATCAAGCCATGCAAGCGCTTTTTCGGGTTCGCGTTTTTTTCCGCTTTCGCCCTCGTACTCGGCATAAAACGAATGTACGCGTTTGGCATACGGCGCAACGTGGGCAAAGCCAAGCAAAATCTGGTCCAGCAAATGCGTGCCGCTTTTAGGGAAGGAAATGCCAAGCAACACAGGCAAATTGGCAGGCTGTGAGGCAAAGCGCAGGCGCTGCGCCGCCTTTTCGGCACGATACACTACACTTCGAAGCAACGATTTCAGCATATTTGTATTTAACCACAAATTCGCCGCGCGAGACCTCAGCCCGCTTTCAGGGTTTTATATGGCAAGGACATTGTGTGAAACGAACCATTTTCAACACCCCCATCATCAGCCCATTCTTGCGTTTGTTCAGCAATTTGATTATGCGCCTGACGAGATGGCGCGTGGAAGGAAAATTGCCGGATATTCCAAAATACGTTTTGATTGGCGCGCCTCACACCTCGAATTGGGATTTTGTGCTGTTCCTCGGCATCATCTTCCGCCTGAAGATCAGTGTGCGTTACATGGGCAAAGCGGAGTTGTTCCGCCCGCCCTTTGGCTGGTTCTTCTACTGGTGCGGCGGCATTCCTGTCGACCGGAAGAAATCCGTGGGGTTGGTCGAGCAAATGGTGGAAGCGTGCAACCAGTCGGACAAGTTCATTTTGGTCATCGCCCCTGAAGGAACGCGTTACCAGGTCCATGAATGGAAGCGGGGGTTTTATCACATTGCCAAAAGCGCCCATATTCCCATTGTGACGGCAAAGGTGGACGGCATTAACAAGACCGCGCATGTAGGCGGGATGTTTCAGCCGGGTGAAGATATTGAAGCGGATATGAATGCAATTCAGGCAACATTCAGCGGGATGACGGGCATCAATCCGCGCAAGAAGATGAATAAGAAATACATCACCCTGGAAAATTAAACGGAACAAAAAATCTACTCTTTCAACAAGAAATCCCCATTCTGCAACAACCCATCCAGGATCGCCTGCATGGAACTGGATTGTTGCAGATCATTCAAATTGAAGTGTTTTAACCTGGTCTGTGTGACGCGGACGGAGGATTCAAGAAATTCGCCCAAAGGCAGGGAAGCACGATACAGCTGATAATATAAAAACCTGCGGGCATTGCGCTTGAACTCCGCGGGGACATCAATCTTCTCGGCGGTTAAGAATTCTTTCATCGTTCTTCGTACTTCGTCCACCG
>JACAEP010000353.1 GCA_013388795.1 Chloroflexota bacterium
GGCCCTGGGAGCCGTCACATTGCGACGCCCGCCACTCCCAACCGTTGCGCGTCGGCGCGCAGGGCCTCAATCACCTGGCCGATGACGTCGTCGAGCGGCATGCCGAGCGCTTCGGCGTTATGCGCAATCTCTTCACGGCTTACCGCGCGGGCGAAAGCCTTATCTTTCATCTTCTTCCGCACCGCTGCGACCTCGACATCGAAAATGCTTTTTGTCGGGCGCACCAACGCCACTGCTACAACGAAGCTCGACAGTTCGTCCACTGCCGCCAGTGTCTTCTCCAGCGGCGTCTCGCGCGATACACCGCTATAATCGGCATGCGAAAGTATTGCGCGGCACACCTCCGGCGACCAGCCGTTAAGATGCAGATAGGTCACGCCGACGAATGGGTGCATCTCCAGCGGCGGCTCCGACGCTGTGCCCGCGAGAATAGCGGCGGCGGCGGCGGATGGGGCATCGCCGGGTGGGGGCATCTGTGGATGGCGCTCAAAATCGAGGTCATGCAACAGGCCGACGGCGCTCCAGAGATCGGCGTCGCCGCCGTTGATCCCAGCGAAGTGGCGCATCGAAGCGGCGACCGCATAACAATGCTTGCGCAATTGCTCCGATTGCACCCACTCATGAAGAATTGTTAGTGCCTGATCAGTGTAATGCACTGCAACCTCTGTATCAATTGGTCTGGGATTCCTGATTATGGGACTTACGCAATGGCCAAGGAAAGAGTTGATGGTGGGTGTGCATAACCGTGGCCGGCGCCTGGTTTGCCATTCCGTCATTCCGAATCCTTAGGCCCGGCGGTTCCCGCCGTTCGGCAAGCTCACGAACCGCCAGTCGAGGGGCAGGACATGCTCCGTGAGGAATCTGCAGTGCGCTGCCATGAATCAGCGAATCGGCGCTGCGCAGTGCAGACCCCTCGGCGCGGACGCGCCTCGGGGTGACGGTCTGGCGAGGCTGTTGGACGCACCGCCGGGTAACTCGTGTGATTGAGGGGACGACGATGAAAGTCATTGAACTCGTCCTTGAGCAGACCGCCTATGGATGGAGTGCAGAAGAGTTGCAGTTTCAGCACCCCTACCTCTCCCCCTTTCAAGTGTAGGCTTTTCGCTACGCGGCTTTGGCAAGCGGTCGATAGGCACGTGGACGTTGGATATGGGTGTCAAGACTTTTCGGCCAGGGCTCGGGCAGGAAACGCCCCTGTGGCAGCTCCTGCCCCGCCACCAGGGCGGCGATCAGGACCAATCGCCCACGGCGAAAGCAGCTCAGGGCGCGCGGCCGCTGCTGGCTGTGCGGCTGCCGACGGACGATGTGCGTGGTCGGCAGATCGGCTACCACGGGCAGGGGCAACGTGGCCTCGGCCTGACAGCCCACACTCACCGTCCACAGCGTCGCTACCGCCATCGCAAGCCAGAGCCGTTCGGCACGCCGGGGATCGCGCATCTTGGTCTGTTCCCAGTGCCAGCCGCCCCGTTTGGCGTCTTTGAAGCCGCACTCGATCCAGGCGCGCAGCGCATACCAGGCGACATCGGCCGCTGCGGGCGGCAGATCGGTGAGGATCAGCCACGGCTCGCGATAGGGTGCATCCCAGCGCGCACGCAACGTGCCCGCCACCTGCCGTTCGCTGGTCTTGAAGCATGTGACCGCGCCGGCCCAGCGCTGGCCAACTTGGGTGATGACCTGGCTGAGTGGGCGGAAGCTGATCTGCCGGTCGGGACGATACTGGCCCTGGCGATTGATGCGCAGGAACGGATGCCAGCCGCGCGCTTGGATGGCCGTGAATAGCCACCGGGCATACAGCCCGCGGTCGGCGAGCACGATCACCCGCCAGTCGGCGGGGATCGCGCCATCGAGATGCGTCAGGAGCGCCAGCCAATGCGGCCGCCAGGCGCCCGCGCGCGTCGCCTCGACGATATGCCAGGCGACGGGAATGGCGCAGCCACGCACGACGGCGCTGATCGTCAGAATCGTGAAGCGCTGCCCCAGGGTCGAGGCGTCCAGAACCAGCGCGATCTGCGGGCAGGACGGGTCCCACCAGGCGACCACCCCGCGCAGCAAGGGGGCAAAGCAGGTCGTCACATCCAGTTGGCGGCGTTTGCGTCCGCGTTTGGCGCCGCTTTTGTGGGACGCCGCACGGTACCAGTCGCGCAGCCGCTCGCGCACCGTCGTTTCGGTGCATGTCAGCAGATAGGCCAGCACGGTCGCGACAGTGGTCAGGCCACAACTCTGGGCCAGGACGATGCCGACGCTCCACAGCACCAACCCGGCCACCTCGGGGGCGCGCAGATCGGGCAGGTGGGTTGACACGGTCTGCTGCCATGACGATAATCCGTTTGGGCGGGCCATACGATCCTCCTGCTCCTGATGGGTCGAGCAACCACATCGTAGCAGACGTCTGGCCCGCCTTCAAAACCCTTGACACAGTGATGTCGTACTCCCAAAATACCTACACTTGTAAGCAACCCCATCCTGGGCTTCGGCTCGTACACCGCGCTATCCGACCAGTGGGTGTTGCGTTACCTGGCGCTCCAGCTGGTGACGCTTGGCGCCGGCCTTGTGCTGGCGCGGCGTCTCAATCCGGGGGGAGGTCGCCGCCCTGAGAGCTAACGACCGGCCTCGCGATGGCTTCCCGGCGCTCTTGCTGCACCATTCTGCAATCGACCGGGCAC
>JACAEP010000058.1 GCA_013388795.1 Chloroflexota bacterium
CCCCCCCCCTCTTTCTATTATCAATTGCCTGTTTGAATGATCGGTGTAACGTATTTCTCCAGCATTGCCAGGCTGATCTGACCTGTCCATGCCAGGCGGACAGTGCCATTGCCGTCAATCACATAGGAGTTGGGCAGGCTTCCATTCCCAAATGCTCTGAGCGCGGCGCCCTGCGGGTCGAGCCAGACGGGGAAGGTCAGGTCGAGGCTTTGGGCAAAGGCAAGCGCTTCATCGTATTTGTCGCCCGCTTCCACGGCAATGACGGTGAAGCCTTCGGCTGTGTGCTTGTCGTGATATTTTTTGAGCGAGGGCATTTCCGCTTTGCAGGGCGGGCACCAAGTTGCCCAATTGTTGACCAACACCACCTTGCCTCGAAAATCTGCCAGAGACTGGGTTTCGCCATCGAGATTTTTCAATGCCAATGGCGGCGCAGGAAAGTTGACCTCCATGGGCGTTACCGAGGGTTCGTTTTCAGATGCGGCTGCCAGCGAACTTTCGTTTTGGATCAATAGCAAAAAAGAAGCAGCGCCAAGGATGAGCAACCCCGCGCCGAGGACGGTCGAAAGATTTCTTTTTCGTATTCTTTGTTTGCGGTATTTTTGTTTGCTCATGATATGCCTAATTCTTAAGAGCGTTTTTAATCTCTGCGAGCATGCGCGCTTCAGGATATGCGCCCACCGCAATCCCTTTACCAGAGTTGATCACCGTCTGCGGCACGCCCTGAACGCGGAACTGGTTTGCCAATTCGGGGAATTCAGTGGCTTCCACGGCTTCGGCGCGGATCATGCCGGGGTTTTCCATTGCCATTTTGTGAGCAAGCAACACGGCTTGCGGGCAATACGGTCAGGTAGGGGTGACGAAGACCTGCAAGTGCAGGGGCTCCTTCAAGGTTTTGAGAAACTCCCGGGTTTCAGCGCTCAAGCCCGAGTTCCGTTCTGAGGCGAGCAGGATGTCGGTGATCAGGGTGCTGAATTCGTATCCGGCGGGAATCCCGGAGAATTGAATGCCGAGGTTGAGGGTCTCATCCCCGTCTTTTCCGGCGATGACAATGGCGGGGGCTTTGTCCACCTGGAACTTTGCCGCCAGGGCGGCGTTGGCTGTCAGTTCATGCTTTGAGAGGTTGATGCGTTCGTCCAGTTCGCTGACTTCGGTCAGCAGTTGCAGGGTCTCGGCGCAATAATCGCAGTTTTCCTGCGCGCCAAAAAAGAGGATTTGCACAGGGTTGCTCAATTTGGCAAACGCCTCTCGAATTTGCCCGGTGACTTGTTCGTTCAAAAGTTTTTCCATGGTTACTCCAGTGGATTTAAGTGTCCTTCTTTGGATGCGCCCCCGGTAAAAAAGTTGCATCCGCGATTGTCTGATGATGTATACTCTGTGTTTCACATAGCCGCGTACTTGGCGTTCTCCAACGCCGGGCAATAGACTGCTTCTACTTTGATCGTATCTTTTTCTAATAAAAATCATCCAATGAGTGAATCAACGACCCAGGAATTTTCCCTCGACGCCCTGCGGAGCGGCGACCGCGCCGAATTTGCCCGCCTGGTGGACGCCTACTCCGCGCCGATCTACCGCCTCGGGTTGAAGATGCTCGGCAACCCGCAGGATGCCGAGGACGTGCTGCAAAATACATTCCTCAATGCCTTGACGCATCTCAAGGATTTCGAAGGCCGCTCAAGCCTTTCGACCTGGCTGTACCGCATCGCCTCGAACGAAGCTCTGATGCTGTTGCGGCGGAAGAAATCTGTTTTTAATCTCGATGATTTCGAATCCGCTTCGGAGGATGAGACTCAATTACCCGAAGTTTTTGTGGATTGGAGTAGCCTGCCGGAGGATAAATTGCTTTCCAATGAATCGTTGGCAGCATTGAGCGCAGCTGTAACGCGCCTGCCTGAAGCGTTGCGAATGGTGTTCATCCTGCGCGATGTTGAAGGATTGTCGATTCGTGAAACAGCGAACGTCTTGAGTCTGACCGAAACAAACGTGAAGACCCGCCTGCTGCGCGCCCGCATGTTTCTGCGCGAACAACTATCTGAACATTACCGTGAACGCTTGACCCGCGAGGAGACCCATGAGTGATCATCTCCATAAAAACTGCCAGGACCTGCTTGGTTCTTTATCCGAATACATTGACGGCGAACTGCCTGCCGATTTGTGCCAAGAGATCGAAAAACATCTCGAAGGATGCGATAACTGCCGCATTGTTTTGAATACGACAAAACGGACGATTGACCTTGTGCAGATTCCGATCCGGGAGGAGACCGTCCCCGCCGACGTGCGTGAGCGCCTCTTTAAGCGCCTTAACCTGGATGATTACCTGAATCCGGAAAAATAGATTTCGTTTGACGTTATGCTTTGTAAAAAAAGCCGACCCGTTTCAAGGACCGGCTTTTTTGTTTGAAAGCGCTCTATTGCAAGCGGATTGCCGCAGATTATTTGAAGGTCTTGGGGGGGCGGCTTACAAGATTTGCTCGATGAAAACGAAAAGCGTAATGATTGCCAACTGCGCCATTGGGTAGAAACTGGCATGATCGAAAAGCCTTGCGGCCATGCGTCCTTCGCTTTGCTGGCGGTAGAGGTCGTAACCGGGTTTGAGGAGCAGAAAGGCTCCGGCGGCGGCTGTGGCAAGGCGGTAGAACCAGCCCAAATTTAGGGGTGAAGCGAGAGGCAGGAAGAGGCTGATGATGACCGTTAATCCAAGCGTGATGAGGACAATAATCCCCGCGGTTTGAGCGCCAAGTTGCAGCGGAATGGTCTTGGCGTTGACTCGTTTATCTTCGGCAGTATCGTTCCAATCGGCGGGGACGTTCTGCCCGCCGATCTCCCAGACAAAGACCCAGGCAAGGATGAGCAGCACAAGCGGTATGGACGGGTTTTTATCCACGACATAAATCGCAGCGATGGGTCCGCTCGATTTGACCAGCCCGCTGACGAAGGTGCGCAAGTAGGTTACTTTGAACAGCATGACGTAGACAACTTCGAGAACCGCGGCAGCGATCAGAATGATCATGATGAATGGATTCAGGAAGTAGGAACCCGTAAGCGCGACTGCAAACCAGACCGCAAACCAAAGAAAGCCGTTTCGGTAGGGCAGGATGTTGCGCGCGAGCGGATAGCGCATGTCGGAGGCTTCGACAGAATAGCCCGCGTTGATGCCGCCCGCCAGTTTCTCTTTATCCACCAGGAAGCCGGCAAGGTCATTGAGCGCGTAGATGGCGGTGTATGCTGCGAAAGCGGTGAAGAGCGAAAGGGCGATGGTCCAAAATGGCGGAAACTCGCCCAGCCACAAGAGAGCTACGAAGCCCGGCAGGGCAAGGTCCAAAACGCCGTGCGTAGTTCTTGAAAGAGCCCAAAATCGTTTCATAAGCGAATTCCTATTTCTTTATAAAGTGTGCAAAATAATTGACGTCTTCCACATCTGCTGTGACTTTGAAGGCGCGTGTGAAGGGATTGTAGATCAGGCTGGCGAGGCGGGCAAATTCCAGCCCGGCATCGTGCGCCCAGCGCTTCAGTTCGGATGGGCGGATGAGCATGGAATAATTGTGCGTGCCGCGCGGCAGGAGGCGCAGAATATATTCACCGCCGATGATGGCGAATAAAAAGGCTTTGGGCGTGCGGTTGATGGTGGAGAAAAAGGCGTGCCCGCCGGGTTTCAAGGCTTGCGCGCACGATGCCACCACCTTTGCGGGTTCGGGCACATGTTCGAGCATTTCCATGCACACTACGGCGTCGAAGGTTCCCGCCTGTTTTTCAGCGAGATCGTGGACGCTTTCATAGCGATAATCAATCTGAAGACTCTGACTTTGCGCGTGCTGTTTGGCGACTTGGATGGACGCCTCGGACAAGTCCAAGCCTACGACCTGCGCCCCGGCTTTTGCCAGCGCCTCAGAGAGGATTCCGCCACCGCAGCCTACGTCGAGGATGCGCGGTTGGGGGTTGGTGAGTTTTTCCATGATAAAGCGGGTGCGCAAGGGGTTGATGGTGTGGAGCGTGCCCATCTCGCCTTTGGGGTCCCACCAGATTTGAGAGACCCGGTCAAACTTTTCAATTTCCTTATTGTCTGCGTTTTCAAATGATTTCATGTTTTATAGTTATCCAATTTTCTAAAGAATTCACGGCGGCTTCAATCTCATTCAGGTTGATGTCATTCAGGAATACGCATTCGCCGATGCCGCGCGGCATGGGAACGCGCTGTAAACCGTTCCGGTGGTAGGTGCGCTCTGTTAGCGAAGCGTGCAGCAGGCGCGGTTCCAGGATGGATGCGTCGAGCGAAATCCCCAGCGTTTCCGTCAGGCGGAAGATGCGGCTGGTCTCTTCATTTGTCAGGAGGCGGCGCGAATGGGCGATCAAGGTTGAGATGAGGATGTCCAGCAGGACAGCCTCGCCATGAAGCAGGTGTGCTTCGTGGCGCGTCTCTAGCCCGTAACTGAAGGTGTGACCGAAATCCACTTTGCGCGCCAGGTCCTCCTCGAAGAGATTCGGCTCTAGTTCTTCCAGCATTGACGTGATGGCCCGGTCGAGGATGATGCCGCTTTTTTCATCCTGAAAATGCGAGTGGACACTTTGCGCGCCGTAGATTTCCAAAAGGTGGAAAAGCCCCGCGTCTTTGATGATTGCAAGTTTGATAATCTCACACACGCCGTTGAGCAGGTGACGGCGCGGCAGGGTTATGAGGAAGGATTTGTCGAGCAGGACAGTCTGCGGCGCATGGAACGCCCCAAGGCGGTTCTTGTTGCCGTTGAAATTGAAACCGGTCTTGATGCCGATGGAGGCGTCCACATAGCCCATCAGCGTGGTGGGCACTTTGATATACGGCACACCCCGCCGGTAACTGCTGGCGACGAAACCAACCATGTCGGTCAACACGCCGCCGCCGATGGCGATGATTGGCTCGTCGCGGCGGTGGATGGGAAAGGAGTCCAGTTCGTGTGCGATGGAGAGATAGTGGTCGAGGGTTTTGTTTTCTTCGCCGCCAGGGAAGACGACAATCTTCGCTTCCACGTGATGGTAGTCGAAGTATTCGTGAATGGCGGTGGAGTAGTGTTTCTCCACGTTGGCATCTACCACCACAAAGCGGCGGGCATCTTCGATGCGCCCGGCAGAGAGCAGCGCCCAGTTTTGGGGGTGGAAGATATTTAAGGCGCTGATCACCTCGTATTCGATGGTGCGCTGGAAAGTGACTTTCTTTTTGTTCATTCTTTCCCCTCACACCACTTGCCGCCAGTTTGCTTTTGCATCCAATATGCGCCTGGCGAGCGCCTGCGCCATTTCGAGGCTGTGGTTTTTGTAATTGCCGCACTGTGCGATATTGGCGTATGGCACTTCGGTAGCGGTCAGGATGTCGTTTAGGATTTTTTCGTATGTGTCGAGAATGATGTCGGCATGCCCTTCATTGAAGAGAATGAGATAGAAGCCGGTCTGACAGCCCATCAAGCCGACAGAGATGAAATTCTGCAGCATATATTTTTGAAAGCCCCACAGGAGGAAATGCTCAAAGGAATGCATTTCAGTGGAGGATAAAAATGTCGAATTGGGCTGGTTGATGCGCAAGTCCACGGCGTACACTATGCCGCCAGTTGGTCCCTCCGTTGCGGCGCGCAGTTTGACGTGCGGCGCTTTCAAAAGACGGTGATCTAATTCGCCGACCGTCCCAGCCTCCCAGCCGAGTTGTTTGAGGTCTAACATAACTCTCTCCTATAAAATTGTTTGCGCCGCATGTAGGCGCGAGATGAACTTTGTAGTTTGTTTACACAAACTGCGATAAATGTTTGTAACTATCTGTGAGCGCCTTCTCCCACGAGGCAACGTGGTGATACAGTTCAACTGATGCGTAGCCGGAAAAGCCGTTGTCGGTCAGCGCTTTGAAACTGGCAGCGAAATCCATCGTCCCTTCGCCGGGGATTTCATGGAAGTGGACGATGCCCGTCAGGGTGTTTGCCACCATTTTATCCATCAGCAACTTCCCGTTCCTGTCTTTTGTGCTTCGCAGATAGATGATGATGGGGCGGGCGCGTTCGAGTACGTCATAACTCAAACCGGGGACAGAGATGAGATAGACGAAAATTTCGCTCTCGA
>JACAEP010000083.1 GCA_013388795.1 Chloroflexota bacterium
CCGTCTCACCGCAGATCGCAATCCTTATCAGCGAAAACTTCACGCTTGGGGTCATTGCAGGCATCCTTGCCTTCGGCTTGTGGGGCATGGGCTACAACCTCTCAGCGGTTTCTTATCTCTCACTCGCTTCCGAACTTTCCGGCGAAAATGGGCGCGGCAAAACCGTTGCTACCATGTTCACGGTCATGGTCATCGGTCTGATCGCAACAGGCATCAGTTTAAGTCGGATGGTTCCAACCTTTGACCTTGTTGCCCTTGAGCGCGCCTTTCTCATCGTTGCCGGTTCAGCCCTGACGTTGGGTCTGCTCGGTCTCATCAAGCTGGAGCCACGCTTGGACCATTCCGCCCCCACAACAAAGGCAGATACCTACACCGTCAAACAGATGACCTCCGCCATCACCGAAAACCCCGTAGCGAAGATCTTCTTCGTCTATCTGCTGTTATTGCTCGCCGCCATTTTGAGTCAAGACGTACTGCTCGAACCCTTCGCCGCCCAAGCCTTCGGCATGACCCTCGAACAGACCTCGCGTATCGTCTCCATCACCAACGGCTTCACCCTAATCGCCTTTATCGCGGCAGGCATTTTAGACGGGCGCGTGAAAAAGAAATACGTCGCGCAGATCGGCAACCTCGGCGCACTCTTTGGCTTTATCACCATCGTCATCAGCGGATTCACCGCCAGCACAACCGCCTTCTACATCGGCATCACCCTGCTGGGATTCGGCACCGGCATCTCCACCATCGCCAACCTTTCCCTCATGTTCGATCTGACCGTGCCCGAAAAAGTCGGCTTGTACATCGGCGCATGGGGCTTTTCGAACGGGCTCTCGCGCCTGGTTGGCTTGCTCATGGCAGGCGTCATCGCAGACGTGGCGACTCAAATCACGGGCGACGCTCTGCATGGTTATTTGGTTGTCTTTGGGCTGGAAGCGCTCATGCTCTTCGTCGCTGCCATCATGTTATATCGTATTGATGTTGGCTCCTTCCAAAAGAAGGCGCACGATCCTGAGTTTGTCGAAAAAGTTGCCCTGGCAGCCGAATAAATACAATGACCGACGAATGGCTTTCCCTTAGCGACGCAGCAGGCCTGCTCGGAGTACATCCAAGCACCGCGCGCTTGTGGTCCGATAAAGGCATCCTCCCCGTCCACAAGACCCAGGGCGGGCATCGCCGCTACAAGCGTGGAGAAATTCTCGTTTGGGCAGAATCAACTTCAAAGTCCAGGGAAGAGGCGCTTGAACCCGAAGGCATGATGCAGGAAGTCATCAAGAACGTCCGCATGCAAATTTCCGAAGGGCGGCTTCAAGAAGAATCCTGGTATCAAAAGTTGGATGACGATGCGCGGGCGCAGTACCGCATGAGCGCGCGCTCATTGTTTCAAGGATTGATGACGTATGCAGCAACCAACGGGCGCGAAGCCGAAAGCGAAGCGTATGCCATTGGGTATGAGTATGCCTCCCGCGCGCGGCGCTACTGCCTCAGTTATGTGGATGCGGCAAAAGCATTTTTATTTTTCAGAGACTCTTTGGTTGAGTCGGTCATCAAAGTATATAGCGAAGCAAACATCCCCGCAAAACGCGCCGCCGAAATGTACACGCGCATTCATACCTTCACAGACGATATTCTTATTAGTTTGTTGGAAACATATCGCAAGCTGGAAAGCGCAAATCATTAGCTACTGCAATTGTTGCAAAATCGCCAGCGTCTCTGCCTTGCCCCCATAGCCATTTTCGCCGCCGGGTCCCACACAGGATGGGCAGCCATCTTCACAGGCGCACTCGCTCACCAATTCATACGCGCGGCGAATCAACTCATCATGCAGTTCAAATAATTTTTCACTAAAGCCGATGCCCGCAGGCACAAGGTCATATAGAACGATAGACGGCTGACCATTGACCGCAGACCAGGCAGGCTCGGCAAAGACTCCCAGATCGCCTGCGTCACACATCAGAAACAACGGCGCGAGATTACCGAGCACAAACCCCAAACCTGTTAAACCACTTCGAATACGTACATTCTGTTCCACCTTGCGATGGCAGCTATGACAAAGCGTGGTGAGGTTTTCCATGCTGTTGGCTTGATCGCGAGCCGCGGCAAAATCAATTGTGGATGCCATGCGATGGATGAATGCCCTGAACGGAATCTTGTGATGCACATCATGCTCGCGCCGGGTCTCCTCCGCGCCGCACACCTGACATTTGAACTGGTCCCGTTTTCTGACGGCGAGTCTTATCTTTTGCCAGTCAGGTCCGTAGTCATTTGGGGCGTTGGTCCATAGACCCGCATCGCGCAGACTCTTAAGCGCGGATTCGGAGAGAGTCAGCCAATAGCCGGTTGTTTGCAATTCAGAGGGCGGCAAATCCAACGGTTCTTGCCCGAGATTCTCATTCGTGAACCAGCGCAATTTGCGGAATCCCACCACTTGGGTGGTGACTTGAATTTCACCGTATGCCTTTTCACCGCCGCGCACCACGATCTGATCGTTGACAGACAAAATCTGAATCTCAGATTCTTGCTGGGCTTCGGTGTAATAATCCAACCCGACGGGCGTGAGATGGGCAATATGATTTTCAAGATCAAGTTGCTGCACAAGATACTGCTGGGCTTCGTGAATATAGATCGCGCCCGGGTGAAGCATCCAATTGGCTGACTCGCCGTCCACAGTTCCCACGGTCAGCGGACGGTTGTCTGCGGTTGTGGTTTGCAGCACCACACTTTGCGGAGACGCCGAACGCAGGGAAATGTTCGCGGCGGGGTAGGCATCTTGCATCCAGAAGTATTTTCCGTTCGAGAAGTGGGCTTCGTTGTTGGAAAGTAGAAAGTGGAGATATTCTTCGATCAACTCCCACGACAGCGAGCCAAATGCTTCTTCTTTCTGAAAAGGCAATTCAAACATGGCGCAGCGCAAATGTCCCAAGAGGATCAGCAAATGATTCGGGTTGACCAATGCCATTTCGGGCGAACGGTCAAAAAAATAATCGGGGTGATGCGCGAGAAACTGGTCGAGCGGGTTGGAGTTGGTGATGAGAACCGAAACGGCTGGCTCATCGCCGCGCCCAGCCCGCCCGGCTTGTTGACGAGCGCTTGCTATCGTGCCGGGGTAACCGACCATCACCGCCGCGCCTATGCCGCCAATGTCAATGCCGAGTTCGAGAGCGTTGGTGGCTACCACGGTTTTGACAGAGCCGTCGCGCAAGCCTTGTTCAATCTCGCGGCGTTGATGAGGGAGGTAGCCGGAACGATAACCGCGGATGGGGGAAC
>JACAEP010000013.1 GCA_013388795.1 Chloroflexota bacterium
ACCCGCTTTCAACACAGCATTCCAAAAATCAACCGCGCGTTCAGGGTGAACAAAAAGTTCAAACGCCATCTTCTCGCCCGTATAACCAGTTCTCGACACAATCAAATCAAACCCACCCAAAACCGCATCGCACAACTCCGTCCTCTTCAAGCTCATTACTCGGCGCCTCGTCTCATCATCCACGCCCATCGCCAACAAAATATCGCGCGACTTCGGTCCCTGCAGTGCAATGTCCACGCGCATGGCGTTGCCAGATTTCGGGTCGCGCAAATTGCGGATCGCCGCCTCATAGCCATACGTCCGCGCCCATGGACGGGCGTTGTCAATTTTTACTTTGCCGTCGCGCACACTTTCCAACCAGGTACGGTCTTTGTCATCGTTCGACGCGTTCACCACCACCAAGTAATTATCCCAGCCGCGGCGATAGACCAGCGTATCATCAATCACATCCGCATCGGGCGTGAGGAAGTGGGTGTATAAACTCTCACCGGGCAACAAACCTCCACAGTCATTGCCGCAGACCGCGTCGAGGAAAGAGGCGGCATCCGCGCCACGCACGTCATACACGCCCATGTGGCTCACGTCAAACAAACCCGCCGCCTGCCGCGTCGCCAAATGTTCCTCAAAAATAGACGTGTACACCACCGGCATTTCCCAACCCGCAAAGGGGACCATTCTGCCGCCGAGGTCTTTATGAGTTTGATTCAACGCTGTTTTCTTTAACTCCCCTTCGACCTCATTCCACACGAAGGGCGGCAGCGCCTCTTTCTCCGCTCCAGCCTGTTGACCAATAAACCAGGGCTTCTCCACGCTGAGAGTTTTCTTCGGCAGCAATGCCGCGCCCAGTTTCACATCCTTCTTCTTCACATCCGCCACCACTAACGGACCCGGCATCCGCGCCGCCGAGAAATCTTTTTCGCCGTTCAGGTTGAACGACATATATCCATCTGAAAGGTCACGCAGCCAGGTACCCACCACACCCGCTTTGGCGGGCGGAACTTCAAGTTGATACGTATCCGAGTTGACGCAAGTCAGCGTGCATTTGACCACGCCGCTTGCCCCCGTTTTACGGGGGTTGGGCGTCGCAATCGTCGTCGCCGCTGATTTGCCCTTCTTCAATGCAGACATATCCAAAGAGGTCGCGTAATCCAACACCTGACGAATTCGCACCCCGCGCAACTCAAATACGCTGGTCTTGCTCTTATCGTCAATGTAATAAAAATGCGGATACTTGCTTTTCTCGATCTTGAAATCAATGCCCGCGCCTTCTGCCAATTTGCGAATCTTCAACTTGGCATCGTTCAAGACTTTGAAGTCGAGTTTTGCTCTGCGCTGTTTGCCTTTTCGGACGGTATCCACTGCATGAGGCGCGCAAGCCAGCAGCACATCCGCGATGATGTCTGCAAGTTGACGAGACTGCTTCTCGTTGAATCCGCGCTGGGTGATCCACGGCGTGCCGAGACGAATGCCCGAAGGCGCCGCCGCGCTTTTATCACCGGGGATGGTATTGCGATTAACGACCACGCCCACAATATCCAAAATGCGTGCCGCCTGATCACCGCTCAATTTCGTGCCGTCCTCACCTATCACGGACGAGCAGTCCACATTCAGCATGTGGCAGTTCGTGCCGCCGAACGGAACGCGCAATCCGCGTTTGGTGAATTGGTCTGCCATCGCCACCGCGTTCTTGATGGTTTGCGCCTGCAATTTCTTGAATTGCGGAGTCTTTGCCAGTTTAAACGCCAATGCCAACGCTGCAAAGACGTTCACATGCGGTCCGCCCTGCTCACCGGGGAAGACGGCTTTATCGATCTTCTTGGCGATGTCGGCTTTGGTGGTCATCAACACCGCGCCGCGTGGACCGTCGAGACTCTTGTGAGTGGTAGACATGACCACGTCCGCGATGCCAATGGGCGAAGGAACCACGCCCGCCGCCACAAGACCGCCGATATGAGAAATATCTGCGAGGAAGTACGCGCCCACTTCATCTGCGATTTCGCGGAACTTCTTCCAATCAGGAATCCATGAATAAGAGGAATAACCGGCAATCAACAGCTTCGGTTTGTTTTCCAACGCAAGCTGACGGATGGCTTCGTAATCGAGCTTCTCGTTCGCATCCACGCTGTAATGCACAGCCTTGAACCACTTGCCGCTGCGGTTCACAGGCGAGCCGTGCGAGAGATGACCACCATGCAGCAGGTCGAGTCCCATCACCGTATCGCCGATGTTCAACAAGGCTTGATAGACCGCGTTGTTGGCAGGTCCGCCTGAAAGCGCCTGCACGTTGACGTAAATTTGGTCGGCTGTGAATCCATTCGCGGCGAAGGCTTCAGCGGCGCGTCGGCGGGCGAGGGCTTCCACGGCGTCGGCATATTCCACGCCTTTGTAATAGCGCGGGTCACTGTTGCGGCGATAGTCGGCAAGCCGCATCGGGTGATCGAGAATTTCATCTTCGCTCATCCAGCGCGACTCTTCGCCCGGGTAGCCTTCGGCGTAAATGTTCTGAAAGGCAGACATCAACGCCTCGCGCACCGCCATCGGAGCGGTCGACTCGCTGGGGATCAAAATGAGCTTGCGGTATTGGCGTTCGGCTTCGAGCTGGGTTAAATCGTAAACGGGCTTGTCCAGGTCTTCGAGCGAACCACGGAATAAATAATCGGACATTGGAGTCTCCTGTGATTGGGGAAGTTATTTGCGAGGTGGAAGTCCAACGTTGGGAGCCCTTCGATAAACTCAGGACAAGACGTTGGAGTCCGCTTGGGTGTGAAAAAACTCAATGGAGCCGCGCCAGTTCCAGGTCCAGAAAGAGGCGGGGCAATTTGTCAGACAGTTGAATTGTAGGACGGTCGCGGGCTTGGGTCAAGTGAAAAATATCAGGTCTGTGGTACGGACGGTTGATTTTCAATTTGGAGTGATGTCGTATAATTCGTTCAAGGAGAATAGAAATGAGCAGACTCCCCACCATTCTTCGTGTGGTCGGCTGGACCGCATTTGGCTTGTTAATGGTCATTGTTTTTTTACTCTCATTCAGCACATTCTTCATTGATAAATTTCCTGAAGGAATGATCACCCTGGGGATGACGTTCATGATGGTTCCCATTTGCGGTCTGATGGTCGTGACTTTTGGCGGCTTGTTTGGCGCATCCATACTCAGCAAACGCTTGAAAAGACTCGCCGCCGCGCAGGGCAAAAAGGTGGTCGCGCAGATCGTAAAGATTTCCTACATGGGCGCGGAAGGCTCCAAACACAACACCGTCCCGATCTACCGCTTCGACCTGGAGGTGGAGCATGAAGGCGAAACCGTCCGCGCCAGCACCGAGATTAAGTCGCGCAACCTCGACCAGTCGCGCTTCCCTCCCGGCACAAAGGTCAGCGCGGTCTACGACCATTCCACAGGCGCGATTGCCATGCTCGACAGGAACGACCGTGTGGTGGAATATTTTTGACGCGCGTTAGTGACCGATCTCAGGCACCGTCCCGAAGGTTTCGTTGTGAAATAAGGCTTTTTGAGAGAACCCTCGGGACGTTCCATACAAGGCAAGTTACTGACATATTTGAAGGGAATGAAAAAGGCGGCTTCTTGCTTTCCGGCGCGAAAGCCTGTACACTATATCCATGCCATCTTTAGCGAACACCGGCGCGTTGAAACATCTCGAGGGCAAGGAGAAACTTCTCCTGCGGCTTGTCGACCTGAGCGTGCAGTTGAATTCCACGCTCGACCTCGACGAACTATTGCAATTGATCACCGCCACTGCCACCGAATTGCTGGAGTGTGAAGCCGCATCGATTCTTTTATATGACGAAAAGAGTCCGCGCCTGTTCTTTGCCGCCGCCACCGGCTCGAACCCGGTAAAACTGGCAGAGATCCCCGTCCCTATTGATAACAGCTTGGCAGGCACGATCTTCCGCACCAACAAGCCGCTCATTCTCAACGATGCCGACCAGGACCCGCGTCATTACGCGCCGGTTTCAGAGCACATAAAATTTAAAACCAAAACCCTGCTGGGTGTGCCCATGCCGATCAAGGACCAGGTCATGGGCGTGTTGGAAGCCGTCAATAAACATAGCGGCAATTTCGATGAAAGCGATTCGTCCGTTCTCTCGGTGATCGCCGCGCATGCCGCCATCGCCATCAACAACGCGCGCCTGTTCAAGGCCCGCCAACAAGCGCTGGAAAAAGTGCGCGAGACGAATCAGATCAAAAGCAATTTCCTGGCGCTGGCATCGCACGAACTACGCACCCCGCTTGGCATCATCATCGGCTACTCTGCGTTTTTGCAGGAAGAGGCGCGCGGCGCTTCATCGGAGCATGTCAAACACGTGCTGGGCGCCGCCAGTCAGATGCGATCCATTCTCGACCAGATGAACAACCTCACACTCTTGCAGACCGATGAAATGACGATGCGCCCCATGAAGATTCCCATGCAGGATATCTTAAACTTCGCCATCGATGAGATCAAATACATCGCCTCCCGGCAGGACCTGACACTGGTCTATGCCTTCGAAGAGAAGCCTCCTCTTTTTGCTTTTGCCGACCCAGAAAAAACCACGCTTGCCTTTGTAAATTTGTTGACCAATGCTGTACGCTTCTCGAATGACGGCGGTGAGGTCACCATTGGAGCGGTAAAACAGGATAAACATATCCTCGTCTGGGTGCAGGACAAAGGCAAGGGCATCCCCGCTGACAAACTGCAGAAAGTGTTCGAAGAGTTCTATCAGATCGAACCGCCCAATACCCGCAGTTATGGCGGGCTGGGAATCGGTTTATCCATTTCGAAGGGACTCATTGAATCTCAAGGCGGGAAGATCTGGGCAGAGTCTGAAGGGCTGGGCAAGGGAACCACGTTCAAGGCGCTATTCCCATTGCGTGAATAATTTCAAAATCACATTGACATTCCCCTTCCACTCAGGTAGAATAGCCGTCGCCTTTTGAACGACGGGCCTGTAGCGCAGTTGGGAGCGCGCCTCAATCGCACTGAGGAGGCCAGGGGTTCGAATCCCCTCAGGTCCACAGATTGACGATTTTGGATTGACGATTGAAAAACCGCAATCCAAATCGTAAATCTAAAATCTGAAAGTGAAAATTGAAATTGTCCTGGGCCCATAGCGCAGTTGGGAGCGCGTCTCAATGGCATTGAGAAGGTCGGGGGTTCGAATCCCCCTGGGTCCACCATAATGTAGGGATGGGTTTTACACCCGTCCTGATAAAAGTCAAAGCAGGAGTAGTAGGTCAATCCATCAGCGAGTTGGGAAAGCAAGGTGTGAGCCCAGCACAGTGCCTAATGGAGCACAATTTCATGACCGAACTCGCCTGACTCCCTGCGAGAAATCGAAGGGGACTGCGCTGGTGAAATAAAAGTAGTCCGCGCCGGGGGTAGCCCGTTATAGCAAAAGAGAGCGTTTGAACGTTGGAAGGTTGAATGTTGAGGGTGAACCTGCAACTTGAAACCTTTAAACCGTTCAAACGAATCTGGGTGGTACCGCGGAGAGAACTCTTCGTCCCTGATGTGGATGAAGGGTTTTTTATTTAATATATGTGCCATCATCTTGAGATTGCTTCGGGCTAGCGCCCTCGCAATGACAATAAAAAGGAGACGCGCATGAACGGTAAACAAATCTTCTGGAAGCAGGGCCCGCTCCTTGCGGGTCTTCTTTGCGCTTCTTGTAAATGACCAAGGTGAATAACCTGACACTTGGAACCTGAAACTTTTTATATGAGGTAAGAATGGCTGCTACGAAAAAGAAAAAAGAAGAAACAAAAAAGAAACCTGCAGCGAAAGCAGGAAAGAAAACGGTCGCAAAATCTTCACCAAAGGCAAAGAAGCCTGCCGTGAAGAAGGCGACAAAACCTGTTGCGAAAAAGCCAGCAAAACCTGCAGTGAAGAAACCTGTCAAAAAGGCGGAACAGCCCAAAACACGGAAAGCGGCGATGACGTCCAAGGAAATCATCCCCGCTCCAAAGGCTGCCATCACGACTGTAACGGAAAAGCCGAAATCTATTGTGGTGAAAGAAACGAAGCCGCAGGCAATTCAACCTGTGAAAAAGGAAGCCAGCAAACCGATGAAGGACCTGTCCTTTAACCCCGGCAACATTGAGAAGAAATGGCAGGCAAAATGGGAAGCGGACAAGTTGTACCGTGCCGTGATTGACAACAGCAAACCAAAGCATTATGCCTTGACCATGCTGCCCTACCCCAGCGGCGACCTGCATATCGGTCACTGGTATGCCATGACGCCGTCGGACGCGCGCGCGCGTTACATGCGCATGAAGGGCTTCAACGTGCTGTTCCCCATGGGCTTCGATGCCTTCGGACTGCCGGCAGAAGGCGCGGCGATCAAGCACAACATCCACCCGAAAAAGTGGACGTATGCCAACATCGAACGCATGCGGACGCAAATGCGCACAATGGGTGCGATGTTCGATTGGGAACGTGAAGCGGTTTCGTGCGACCCCGAATATTACAAATGGACACAATGGTTCTTTGTCCAGTTGTATAAGCACGGGCTGGCATACCGCAAAAAACAAGCAGTGGATTGGTGCCCTTCGTGTAATACAACCCTGGCGCGTGAACAGGTCAAGGGCGATGATCGCGTGTGCGACCGCTGCGGCACGCCGGTCATCAAAAAGGAATTGGAGCAGTGGTTCTTCAGGGCGACGAAATATGCCGATGAGTTGTTGCGATTCGACAGTATGGATTGGCCGGAGTTCATCAAAGTTTCACAAACGAATTGGATCGGGCGCAGTGAGGGCGCTTCGGTGACCTTCAAAACGGAGGCGGGCGATCTCATCGAAATCTTCACCACCCGACCCGATACGTTGTGGGGCGCCACCTTCATGGTCATGTCGCCGGAACATCCGTTGGTGGATAAAGTCACCACGCCGGAACATGCGGGATCTGTCCGCGAGTATAAGGCTCAGGCGGCGAAACAGACCGACATCCAGCGTGAGGCGAAGGACAAGGAAAAGACCGGCGTATTCACCGGCGGCTATGCTATCAATCCTGTTAACGATGAGCGCATCCCCATCTGGGTGGCGGATTATGTGTTGATGACCTACGGAACAGGCGCGATCATGGCGGTCCCCGCACATGACGAGCGTGACTTTGAGTTTGCGCGCAAGTTTGGGTTGAAGGTGATTCCTGTGATCCAGCCTGAAGGTGTGGAATTGAATGGCGACACGATGATCGAAGCCTACCCGGGCGAAGGTGTCATGATCAACAGCGGACAATTCAACGGCACACACGCCACCAGCGATAAAGGCATCAAGAATCCCGCCATCAAAGCGGTGATCGAATATTTGCAGCAGAAAGGCATTGGCAGGATGGATATCAACTATCGCTATCGTGATTGGTTGATTTCACGTCAGCGCTTCTGGGGTGCGCCGATTCCGATGGCGCATTGTGAAACGCATGGCTGGAATCCTGTGCCAGACGATCAACTGCCTGTGTTGCTGCCCGATGACATCACCGAGTGGAAGCCGACCGGTGAAAGCCCTTTGAAATTTCACCCGACGTGGAAAGACACCACCTGCCCGGTCTGCGGCGGATATGCCATGCGCGAAACCGACACGATGGATACCTTTATGTGTTCGTCGTGGTATTTCTTGCGTTATTTATCGCCGCACTACGACAAGGGACCATTCGACAAAAACGAATACAACTACTGGATGCCTGTGGATACCTACACCGGCGGCAGCGAACATGCCACCATGCACCTGTTGTACTTCCGTTTCTTCCATAAGGCGCTGCGCGATA
Source organism: Chloroflexota bacterium (assembly GCA_013388795.1). Lineage (GTDB taxonomy): Bacteria > Chloroflexota > Anaerolineae > Anaerolineales > Villigracilaceae > Villigracilis. The sequence continues at coordinate 7,755 of JACAEP010000013.1, forward strand.
TAGGCATTACGGAAGGCAACGAACCGGCGATACAGCTGCGTAACCAGGGCATGGTGCTGGCGGAAGATAACAGTAAAATGTCCAAGAGCAAGGGCAATGTCGTCGCGCCGGATGTGCTGGTGCAAAAATACGGGGCGGATACTGTCCGCGCCTATTTGATGTTCTTTGCGCGCTGGCAGCAGGGCGCGCCCTGGGACTCAAACGGCATCGAAGGGACGGCACGCTGGATGCGCCGCGTGTGGACCCTGTTCACCGACGCTTCAGACTCAGCCGGAACTGCTTCTGACCAGATAAAAAAGGATCTACGCCGAAAGGTTCACCAAACCTTGAAGCGCATCACACGCGACTTCGAGAACTTTGAATTCAACACGGTCATTTCTTCATTGATGGAACTACTGAACGAGATGTACAAAGCGCGCGAAGCCGGAGCTGCAGGTTCTGCAGAGTGGAAAGAAGCCAAGGAAATCTATCTGAAGATGATGGCGCCCGTCGCGCCGCACATCGCCGAAGAACTGTGGACGGAACATCTGGGCAAGCCCTACTCCATCCACACGCAGAACTGGCCCGCCGTGGACGAAGTCGCTGCCAAAGATGATGTGGTCGAAATTCCTGTGCAGATCAACGGCAAGGTGCGTGACAGAGTTACCGTCGCCGCCGACGCCAGTGAAGAGGAGATCAAGTCTGCGGTCATGGCAAGTGAGATCATCCAGAAGCATCTGGAAGGCAAAGAGCCAAAGAAAGTGATCGTGGTAAAAGGCAAGTTGGTGAGTTTGGTTGTGTAGTTGAACAGTTTCGTAGTTTGATAGTCGAACCCCTGACGGTCTTGTGACTTTCAGGGGCTTTGCGTTATTGATTAAGAATGAATACAAAGCGATATCATCCGGTCGTTGTGACACTGCATTGGCTGACAGTCTTCCTACTATTTGCCTCCGCTTTGCTTTCCAAACAAAAAGATATGCCCGGACTTCCACTCAACCTGCACATGATCCTTGGCGCGGTTTTGTCGATTGTAATGATCGCGCGCGTGATCTTGAGATTCACACATTCGACCCCCGCATCTGAAAACAAACTCGCCGTTTCAATTCAACTTGCTTTATATCTTTCTATATTCTTCGTCCTCGGCATGGGCGCATGGATCGCCTATCAAAGAAACCTGCTCGGATACTTGCTTAACCCAAACTCCGCCATTGGCAGAGGCGGATTTCGTCAACTAGGAGAACTCCATAAAACAGGATGGTTCATTCTACTAGGGCTGGCAACCGCACATGTTGGCATAACGATTTATGAACAATTCAATCAAAAAGCGAATATATATTCATAGCTGAGTCGTATAATTTGATCATGCCCACCATCCAGCTTTTCATCACCTGTCTGACCGATTCATTCTTCCCCAAAACTGGTGAAGCCGTCGTAGACATTCTCTCCCGCCTCGGCATCAACGTAGACTTTGCTCCCGGTCAAACCTGTTGTGGGCAACCGCAATTCAATGCTGGCTTACGCAAAGATGCCAGAGCCGTTGCAGAGCACACGATCAAATTGTTCGAGAAAACTCAAGGGGATATCGTCACGCCCTCCGGCTCCTGTGCCCATCATTTCAGACACAATCTCTTGGAACTGTTTGAAGGAGATGCGAAGTGGCATCCGCGGGCGGAAAAATTTGGCAAGCGCGTCTTTGAATTCACTGAATACCTCGTAGATCATCTTGGTATTACAGACCTCGGCGCAACCTGGGACGGTCTACTTACCTATCATCCCTCCTGCCACACCCTGCGCGGACTGAACGTAGACAAACAGCCGCGCACACTTTTGCAGAATGTGAAAGGTGCAACACTGGTCGAATTGCCCAACGCTCACGAATGTTGTGGCTTCGGCGGTGTCATGTCCGTCGAGCACCCCGAACTCTCGGCTGAGTGGCTGAAGCGCAAAATCTTCAATCTCGAAAAGACACCATCTCCCACCCTCGTCGTCACCGATGCGGGTTGCCTCATGCACATCCTCGGCGGGCTGAAGCGGCATGGGAAACCACAGCGGGTTATGCACATCGCCGAAATCCTTCGCAACACATAACCCATCAAAACCTGCAGCCTGATACCTGCAACTTTGCGCCTGACACCCATGACCACCTTCCGCCGCCGCATCCGTCAATCCATTGAAAACCCAACCCTGCAAACTGCGCTGGACAACAACTCCGAACGCAGACTTAAAGGAAAGTCCCTTGCGTTTGAATCCATTCCCGACTGGCGCGAGAGACGTCAGCGGGCGCATCACATCCGCGCAGATGTAATCGAGAACTTGGATAATTACTTAAATCAATTTATCACCAATGCAGAAAACAACGACGTCATCGTCCACCGTGCCAAAGATGCAGCCGAAGCCATCGACATCGTATTACGAATATCGAATATCGAACATCGTAAACCGCTCATCGCCAAATCCAAAAGCATGGTCAGCGAAGAGATCGAACTGAATCACGCGCTTGAAAAGCATGGCGTCAACGTCATCGAAACTGACCTGGGCGAATACATTGTGCAACTCCGAAAAGAACGACCGAGTCACATCATCACACCGGCGGCGCATCTTAAGAAAGAGCAGGTCGCACAACTCTTTCACGAAAAGCTTGGCATCCCCTACACTGAAGATATTCCGGCGCTCACCGCCACCGCTCGCAAAGTATTGCGCGAAGTTTTTCTCACCGCCGATATCGGCATTAGCGGAGTCAACTTTGGCGTGGCAGAAACGGGCGGCATTTGCATCGTCACCAACGAAGGCAATGGGCGCATGGTCGCGTCCATTCCAAAGACCCATATCGCGCTCATGGGCATGGAGCGTCTCGCGCCCAACCTCGATGATCTCGCGCTTTTGCTTTCTCTGCTTCCCCGCTCTGCCACCGGGCAAAAACTCACGGTCTACACTCAACTGATTCACAAACCCATGCCGGGGCAAACCCGTCACCTCATCATCCTCGATAATGGACGCAGCAAACTCCGCAACTCGCCGTTGAAAGAATCGCTGTATTGCATTCGCTGCGGCGCCTGCCTCAACGCCTGCCCCGTCTTCCGCGAACTCAGCGGACACGCCTACATCGGGCGCAACCTATCCATTGCGCCATATCCCGGCCCGATTGGCTCGGTCATTTCGCCGGGGCTGTTTGGCGAAAATTATTTTCAACTCGCGCAAGCCTCATCTCTGTGCGGCGCGTGCAAAGAAACCTGCCCGGTGGATATTGATCTGCCAAAGTTGTTGACCAGAGTAAGAGCGGGTGAAGTGGATAATGGAAAGTGGAAAGTGCGTGGCGGCTTAGGCTTGACATGGTCTACAAAACTTTTCCTCAAAACCTTCGCCTGCCTCGCAACTCAACCGAAGCTGTTTGCCCTCTCTCAAAAATTCGCTTCGCTGACAACGCATCTCCTCTCCCCCCGCTCCGAGTGGATGCGTCTGCCCGCCTTTACGGGTTGGGGCTATAGCAAAGACTTGCCAAGATTCGCGGGCAAGACATTTCGAGAAAGATGGCAAGGGATGGATAAAAAGATAGATGAGTACACAGGCAAACGCGTAGATAGGCATGAAAGTAAGCAGGCAGAGCAAACCAACCTGCCTGTATCGCCTGTTTCCCTGTCTACAACTTCCCTTGTTTCCTTGTTTACTTCAGAACTTTCCGCCCTCTCCGGCAACGTTCATCAAACCAATAACCCCACTCAATCCATCATCGAATATCTACTATCGAATAACATCAAAAAAATCTACCTGCAACCCAACGTTCTCGACGAAACTCTCTTGCGCCAATCCGGAATCGACTTCACCCACGAACCCGACCCGACTCTCACCGTCGGCGTGACGAAGGCTTGTGCCGGGCTGGCAGAGACCGGGTCCGTTTTGGAAGCGGATGAGGAATTGTTTGGCTCATTACTTCCAGAGATTCATCTTGCCGTCTTGGAATCCAAAAACATCCTACCTTCTTTACCCGATGCAATCGAAATGACGAGAGGTAAAAATGCCGTCTTAATCACGGGACCTTCGCGGACAGCCGACATTGAAATGACGCTGACCATTGGCGTGCATGGACCAAAGGAAATTCATGTTTTCGTTGACGATTCAAAACGCGGGTGATACAATCCCGCACGCTTTAAGCCAAAGTCGGCGAAGCGTGCGGGACAATCTCGCCCGCTTCAAACAATGCCCCCATCGTCTAGTGGCCTAGGACGAGGCCCTCTCAAGGCCTAAACCGGGATTCGAATTCCCGTGGGGGCACACCCAAATCTTGCACAAAGTCCCCCTCATACCATCGAGGTACGCGAGACCGAAACCGGGATTCGAATTCCCGTGGGGGCACACCCAAATCTTGCACAAAGTCCCCCTCATACCATCGAGGTACGCGAGACCGAAACCGGGATTCGAATTCCCGTGGGGGCACACTTACAAGTGACAGTCGCCTTCAAGGTGACTGTCACTTATTTAAGGAGACCCATGCAAACTTCAACATTCTCTCGCGGGTTCATCATCGCACTCATTGCCACTCTCATCTGGTCTACCACCGGACCGCTCATCAGTTACATTGTCAAAACGTATGGACTGCCTTCGCTGGTACTCGCCTTCTGGCGTGACCTGTTCGTGGCATTCGGCATGTTGGTTGGCTTGTTGATCTTCAGCCGCAGGCTCTTCGCATTGGATCGCAAGCATTGGGGATTCATGGCCTTATACGGATTCTCGCTGGCGGTCTTCAACTCGATGTGGACGTTCTCGGTTCAATACAACGGGGCGGCTGTTGCTACAGTTCTAGCCTTTTCCTCGCCTGCAATGACGGCTGTGCTGAGTTACCTCGTCTTCAAAGAGCGTTTCAACGGCATCAAGATCATCTCCATTGCCTTGAGTTTTATCGGCACAATTCTTGTGGCTGGCGCCGCCGACCCCGCCGCGTGGAGGTTGAACCCGCTTGGCATCATCTTCGGTTTGCTGACCGGCCTGATGTTCGCCGTCTATAACCTGCAAGGCAAAGCCGCCGGAGACCGGAACATCGACTCGTGGACGGCATTGCTTTACAGTTTTGCCTCTGCCACTTTCTTTTTATTCTTCTTCAACCTTGGCGGCGACTTGTTTATCACGAAGCAGCCTGCGCTCTCAAACTTGATATGCCTGGGTGACTCTCTACCCGGCTGGAGTTTGCTTTTCTTCCTCGGCGTTGCGCCTACTCTTGGCGGGTTTGGTCTGTACACCTTGAGCATCCGCCATCTTTCGCCTACGATTTCCAATCTGGTTGCCACCCTTGAGCCTGTTTTTACGGCGGTTTGGTCTTATCTATTCCTGAACGAAGTGATGAGCGGCGTGCAATTGGGCGGGGGCCTGCTGTTATTATTGGGCGTTGCATGGCTGCGGGTTGGAGAGCGACAATCACGCTCCACCTGACGTATTTCGCGAGTCTTTCATCGCGGCACATAGTATATAATCGCCCTCGCAGGTATAATTCCATTAACGATTCTTTATCGGAGGAAAAATGACCGAAAAGAAAACTGGTCTTGAGCAAGGTCGAAAGATTAGAGTGCTGGTTGCCAAACCCGGTTTGGACGGGCATGACCGCGGCGCAAAGGTGATTGCCCGCGCGCTGCGCGATGCCGGCATGGAAGTCATCTACACGGGGTTGAGACAGACTCCTGAAATGATCGCTGAGGCGGCGCTTCAGGAAGATGTGGATGTCGTCGGATTGTCCGTGCTTTCGGGCGCGCATATGGCGTTGACTCCGCGCGTCATGGAACTTTTGCGGGGCAATGGACAATCGCATGTGAAGGTCTTCCTGGGCGGCATCATTCCGGACGAAGACCTGCATCGTCTGAAAGAAATGGGCGTGACGGGAGTGTATGGCCCCGGCGCCAACACCGAAGATATTATTCGCGACATAAAAACGGCAGTGGCAATATAACCGCATACCTCAACACAGAGCGGAAGTTGCTCTGTGTTTTGTTCTATAAGAAAATAAAGAAGCAAACACAGTCTTTATGACCTTGTGTTGAATAAAGGTTTCATGACAATTTCCCAATCCATTCTTAACGGCGAACGGCTTGCCCTGGCGCGATTGTTGACCCAAGTGGAAAACAATACCGATGAGGGTCGCGCGGCATTAATGGAACTTTTTCCGCATACAGGCCGGGCGCATCGGATCGGGGTGACGGGCGCGCCAGGCACGGGCAAATCATCATTGGTGAATCAACTGGCGCTGCATTACCGAAAAAAAGAAAAGAAGCGCATTGCCATTGTGGCGGTTGATCCATCCAGTCCATTTACAGGCGGGGCGGTGCTGGGGGATCGCGTCCGCATGCGCGACCTTTCCGGCGACCCGAACGTGTTCATCCGTTCCATGGCTTCGCGCGGCTCACTCGGCGGCTTGGCGCAGTCCACTGCCAATGTGACGCAAATTTTCGATGCGGCCGGGTTTGATATTATCATTGTCGAGACGGTGGGCGCCGGTCAAAGTGAAGTGGACATTGCCCGCCTCGCGCATACAACGTTGGTTGTTGAAGCGCCCGGTCTGGGAGACGACATTCAAGCCATTAAGGCGGGTATTCTGGAGATCGCGGATATTCTTGTGGTGAACAAAGCGGATCGCCCCGGTGTGGAAAGCGCCGAGAAAGCCCTGAAGGCCATGCTGGAACTGGCTCACCCAACGGCGCGTGTCTTCAAACATCATGGCACATATATGAGTGTGAACATGCCGGCAAAAAAAGAAAATGCCGCGTTGTGGATTCCGCCCATCCAACGGACGGTTTCCACGGAAGGCACGGGGGTTCCTGAACTGGCAGAAGCCATTGGGCGGCACGTGGACCATCTCCGCTTGAGCGGGGATTGGGCTCTTCGTGAGCGCGCCCGGCTTGAAGTCGAGTTGGAGGCGTTGATCCGCGAGGGGTTGATGAATAAATTTCGAGGGGAATTGGCGGCTGAGGCGTATGAAAATGTGCTTGAGTCAGTCCTTCAAAGAAAACGTTCGCCGTGGGAGGCTGCGGGGGCGTTGTTGAATGGAGATGTGAAATGAGCGTGATCTATGGAAAACGAATCCGGCTGCGCGCCGTGGAACGCGGCGACGTGGCGAAGTTCTACGAATATGTGAATGACCCGGAAGTGACGCGCGGGCTGTCCATGTATTTGCCCAAATCGATGCAGGACGAAATGGATTGGTTTGAGGGGCTGATGAAGCAGAATCCCTGCAATAGGCCGCTTTCGATGGAAACTCGCAAAGGAAAGGGATGGAAGTTGATCGGTAATTGCGGCGTGTTTGGCATCGAGTGGACGCATCGTTCCGCGGAGTTGGGCATTATGATCGGCGAGAAGGATGAGTGGAACAAAGGCTATGGCGCCGAGGCGATGACGCTGCTGCTAAAACATGGGTTTGAGACCTTGAATTTGAATCGTATTCAATTGCGCGTCTATGCAGAAAACGTGCGCGCCGTGCGGTCGTATGAAAAGGCGGGCTTTGTTCTGGAAGGCCGGCTGCGGGAGGCCGTATATAAATCTGGAAAATACGATGACGTCTTGTTCATGAGCGTTTTACGCTCGGAATGGGCTTCACGAAACAAGGAGAAGTAGGAATTATGCACCATGTTCATCATGACTTGAAAGTGTATGGCGGGATCAAGTTGTTTGGCGGCACGGGTTCGCCGGAGTTGGCGCAAAAGATCGCCGAATACCTCAATCTGCCTTTGAGCGGGCGCGAGGTGATCGAGTTCCCCAATGAAAATCTGTTTGTCAAATTGAGCGGCAGCGTGCGCGGGCAGGATGTGTATGTCATTCAGACCACCTCTTCGCCAGTACACCGAAACTTAATGGAATTGCTCATCACGATTCAGACCTTGAAATTGGACTCGGCGGCGCGCATTACGGCGGTTGTGCCGTATTTATGCTATGGGCGTTCAGACAAAAAAGATCAGCCGCGCGTGCCGATTACCGCCCGTCTTGTGGCAGATATGATCGAAGCCGCCGGGGCGGATCGGTATATGACACTCGACCCGCATGCGGGGCAAATTCAGGGTTTCTTTTCCATTCCCGGCGATGTGCTGACTGCCGCTCATTTGCTGGTGGAACATATCAACGAGCATCTTCGCGCCGGAATGCAGGCCCCCGTGGTGGTTTCGGTGGACTTGGGGTTTGCCAAGAAAGGCCGCAACTACGCCGCCGATATGGATATGCCGATCGCGTTCATTGAAAAACGCCGTCATGGCAACGATGCCAGCGCCGAGGCGTTGACCCTGATCGGCGATGTGAAAGACCGCGATGTCATCATTGTCGATGATGAAGTGGATACCGGCGGCTCCATTGCGCAGGCAGTGCAGGTAGTCAAGCAACACGGGGCGCGTGATGTGTATCTAGCGTTTGTGCATCCCATCCTTTCGGCAAACGGGGCGGAACGGCTTGCTGCTTTGCCCATCAAACGCATCATTACCACCGACTCGGTGCCGCTTTCTGCGGATAAACTTGAGAAGCTCAAAGATCGCATATCGATCATCAGTATTTCCGGGCTGCTGGGCGAAGTGATCCGCCGCGCGCATGAAGGACGTTCGGTGGGGGAGATGTTTAACGAATAAAATGAGTGTCAAGTTCCAAGTAAAACCCTGACACCTGACACGAATCATGCCTGAACTCCCTGAAGTGGAAACCGTTGCCCGCAAGATCGAACCGGATGTGACCGGGCGTACCATCGTCTCTGCCGCTGTGCGTTGGGCGCGGACGGTGGCGGCGCCATCACCGGAAAAATTCAGAGAGCAGGTGCGGGGTCAGCGCATTTTGGGGGTTTCACGGCGGGCGAAATACATCATCCTCATGCTTGAAAATTACAATCTCCTGATACATTTACGCATGAGCGGCGATTTGACGGTTAGAAAAGGTAAAATTCAGGCAGAGAAACATGACCGCCTCATTTTGACCCTGCGCGGAAAACGCGGAGAAGAAAGTCACCTCGCCTTCAACGATACCCGCAAGTTTGGGCGCGTGTGGCTGACGGATGACCCCGAAAGCGTGCTCGGCAACCTCGGACCCGAACCACTGGGCAAAGAGTTTACGCCGAAATGGCTGCATGAAAACCTGAAAAAACGCAGCCGCCAGCTCAAGCCGCTGCTGCTTGATCAAACCTTCCTTGCCGGGGTTGGCAACATTTATGCAGATGAGTCTTTGCATTTGGCGAAGCTGCACCCTCTCGGGTTGTCGAATGCGGTAACGCGGAAACAGGCCGCAGCGTTGTGTGAGGCGATCCGATCCGTGCTGAAGGAAGGCATCCGCCGCAACGGCGCATCCATAGACTGGGTCTATCGCGGCGGCGAGTATCAAAATCATTTTCGGGTGTACGACCGCGAAGGTAAACCCTGCCTCGTCTGCGGAACAGAGATCCAAAAAATGACGGTTGGTCAGCGCGGCACACACATCTGTCCGAAATGCCAACCGCTGGAAAGGATATAAGCATGGAATTGAATTTTGCGATGACAACCATCCCCACCGTTCTGCTTTGGGGGATCGGGCTGATCGTGTTCGGCATGGGAGCCATGCTGGGGTATTTCAACATGAACATCGAAGCGCGTAAAAAACTGGAGACGATGGAAAATAAAAGCCAGATCTTGCGCAACGAAGCCGAGAAAAAACTTGCCGACGCCGAACGCAAAATGGAAGAAGTTCTCCTGCTGAAATCCACCCTGCCGCAGGAGGTTGTGGAGCCGGGCATTTTGCGAATCAAAAAAGATAAGACCATTGAAATGGATGGCGCATTACTGACGGGGCCCCTGACTCCTGAAAAGAGAAAACGATTGATCGAGATCGTGACCTACCTGCGTCCGTGGATCGAAGGCGGGACTTCCATGCCTGCGACTCCCGCACTGGCGACTCCTCCCGCTCCACAGCGCGCGCTTCAGACTCCGCTTGCGCCTGTTTCTGCTCCCATGCCTTCTCAGCCTGTAAAGCCGGTTTCGCTATTTGGTTCTGTTCCCAAAAAAGCTGACCCAGAGACCGAGTTTAAGCTCATGAGCATGGTGCAGCAGATAGACACGGTCTTGCAAAAACGGATTGCTGGAACTCCATTGGAGCCGTTGGGCATTCACCTGCAAGAGTCGCCGCAGGGTGGGTTGCAGGTGCTGATCGGCTCCGATAAATTTGATGGCATTGACGATGTGCCCAACCCCGAAGTAACCGCTGCCATCCGCGCGGCCATTGCGGAATGGGAACAGAAGTACGTGCCGGGGATGTAGCAGGAATTTTCAACCTGCCAGGGCGTTCATCAAAAGTGAACGCCTTTTTTGCTTAAGAAATCTTTTTACGCCATTTAAGAACTCAGAGAAATATCCTTTAAATATGTCTTGACAAATTCGGGGGGGTAGAATAACCAGTATTCCATTTGTATTAGGAGGAAATATACATGGCTGAATTTTTCAAACAAAAGAAGATGATCTTGCTCAGCGCTTTGGCAGGGTTGTGCTTGTTGAGTTTCAACGTCAAACCGTTTCTTTCGATGAATTCGGCGCAGTTTCGAGTTTGGCCCTTTCCCGCCCGCACCAAACCTACCGGGGATATAAAAAATCCACAAACACACCGACCCCGACCCTGATCTCCGGCGCCTTGAGTTGCGACACAACCGCCCCCGGCGTGGCCTGCGCAAACTAAGGCGCGTACCTGGATTACAATATCAACATCGTCGTCGAGGGCTTGACGGACGGCGCGACGGCGGGCGATATTCCAATTGGCACGTACAAGCGGACGACCAATGGCGGCTCCATGGGCATGAGTTCCAATTTTGTGCATTGCGAGACTTCTGAGTATATTGACAATACCGTTTACTCGGCTGTGGCGATCCACCCTTTTGACGCGCCGGGGGTGGTGTACCCTGCCGCTGCCAGCGGCGCAGGCGCAAATGTCTGCATAGCGAACAACGTGGTCAACGACTGGCGTTATATTGCGGGGACGAGCGGATACCCCAATCAAGTTATCCGTCAACGGCAACGTGGACTGGCCCATCACAGGTTATTCCATCGTCGGGCATATCTACATTTACAGCAATCAGAACTTTATGACGGTTACGCCGACGAGTACGGCGACGGCAACACTGACGAAAACTCTCACACCCTCGCCGACAGTCACAACAATTCCCACATTTACAGCCACAATAGTGCCA
>JACAEP010000333.1 GCA_013388795.1 Chloroflexota bacterium
GAGGCGGCGCTGCTCGACGCGCTGATCGCGCGGCGCGCCGCGGGCGCGGCGATCGCGGCCTGCGAGTACGGCGGCGAGCCCGGCGTGCCCGCGCTCTTCGCGCCGCGCTTCGCGCGTGCGCTCCTCGACCTGGAAGGCGACCGTGGCGCGAAGGCCCTGCTGCTGCGCGAGCACGACGCGGCGGTCCTCGTGCCCTTCCCGAGCGGAGATCTCGACGTCGACACCCCCGAGGACTGGGCGCGCGCTTCTCGTATGCTCGAGGCGCGCCACGCGGAGCCGCGATGACCCAGCGCAAGCCCGGGGATCTCTCGTTCGACTCGTGGATCGACGCGCAGATCCGCGAGGCGCAGGCGCGCGGCCTGTTCGACGACCTGTCCGGGTCCGGCAAGCCGCAGTCGAACCTGCGCGACGCCGACGACCCGCTGTGGTGGGCGAAACAGTTCCTGCGCCGCGAGCAGGTCTCCTACTTGCCGCCGGCCGTCGAGGTGCGCGTGCGCGCCCAAAAGCTGCGTGAGGTGCTCGCAGCCCTGCCCAGCGAGCGCGCCGTGCGCGAGGCGGTGGAAGCGCTGAACGCGGACATCCGCCGCGTGAACCGCATGGCGACCGACGGGCCCCCGACCCGCCAGGCGCCGCTCGATGGCGATGCGCTCGTGGACGCATGGCGAACGGCCCAGGCGGATCGCGCGCGGCGCGCCGACGCGGAGGCCGCCCCTCCCGCCGAGCCGGGGATCCCTGCCCGCGCGGGAGAAACGGACGGCGCGAGCGCCGCGCAGGCGAAACGCCGCGCGCTCGTCTCGTTCCGGCAGAGCGGGCGCCGTACGCGCTGAGGCGCGATCTCCCTGACAACCGAAGCGAGGCGAGAATGGCGCGACTCGAGTTCTTCTACGACTGCAGCAGCCCGTGGACCTACCTCGCGTTCCACAAGATCGGGGGCGTCGCGCGCGCACACGGCGCAGAGCTGATCTGGCGGCCCATCCTCGTGGGCGGGGTCTTCAACACGGTGAACGACACCGTCTATGCGGCGCGCGAGAAGCCGAACCCGCGCAAGGCGAAGTACGCGTCGAAGGACCTGCAGGACTGGGCGCGCCTCTACGGGCTCACGATCGGCTGGCCCCGCGTGTTCCCGGTGAACAGTGTGAAGGCGATGCGCGGCGCGATCGCAGCCGAGGAACGCGGCGCGCTGCCGGCGTGGTCGCGCGCGTGCTTCGAGGCGTACTGGGGGCGCGACGAGGACATCTCGCAGGACGCGGTGCTGGAGCGCGCCGCCGAGCGGGCCGGCCTCGAGCCCGCCTGGCTGCTCGCGCGGCTGGCGGCGCCCGAGATCAAGGAGAAGCTGCGCAAGAACACCGACGAGCTGATCGATCGCGGCGGCTTCGGCTCGCCGACCCTGTTCGTGAATGGGACCGACATGTACTTCGGCAACGACCGCCTGCCGCTCGTCGAGGCGGCGCTCGCGCGCGCGCGCTGAGTCTGGGGGTCTCCCTGGGGCGGTGCGCGGACTGCGACCCTGCGCGCGCGCGTTGACACCCCGCTCGCGCGCCGGAATCCTTCTCGACCTCCGTCGTTCCGACCGATGCGGGGAACGCCACACCGAGCCTGCGAGGAGACTCCCATGCCCACCCCGAGCGATCGAAAGCGCAACGTGGCGGTGGTCGGCGCGACGGGCGCCGTGGGCGAGGTGGTGCTCGACCTGCTCGTGAAGCGGGGCTTCCCGGTGGGCGAGCTGCGCCCGCTCGCCAGCGAGCGCTCGGCGGGGACCACCGTGAAGTTCGCGGGCCGCGACGTGCCCGTGCTGGAAGCAAAGCCCGAGGCTTTCGACGGCATCGACTTCGCCTTCTTCGCGGCGACCGGCGCCCTCTCGAAGGATCTCGCGCCCGAGATCGCCAGGCGGGGCGGCGTGGCGATCGACAAGTCGAGCACCTGGCGCATGGATCCGCAGGTGCCGCTGGTCGTCCCGGAGATCAACCCCGCTGCGCTCGACAAGCACCGCGGCATCGTCGCGTGTCCGAACTGCACCACGATCGGCTTCGTGATGGCGCTCGAGCCGCTACGGCGTGCTGCGGGCGTGAAGAGCGTCGTCGTGACCACCTTCCAGGCCGTGAGCGGCACCGGCAAGCCCGGCATCGACGAGCTGAACCGCCAGCTCAGCGAGACGGCCGCCCATCAGCGGCCCACGACCCAGACCTATGTCCAGCCAATCGCACACAACGTGCTGCCGCTGTGCGAGTCGTTCCGTGACGACGGCTACTCGACCGAGGAAGTGAAGCTGCTCTACGAGACCCGCAAGATCTTCGGCGACGACGCGCTCGATGTGACGATGACCTGCGCGCGCGTGCCGGTGAGGGTCGGCCACTCGGCCGCGATGCTGGTCGAGACCGAGCGGCCGCTCTCGGCGGAGGACGCGCGCAAGGCGCTCGCCGCGTTCCCGGGCGTGATCGTGAAGGACGATCCGAAGCACAACGTCTTCCCGACGGCGCTCGACGCCGCGGGGCGCGACGAGGTGTTCGTCGGGCGAGTGCGCAAGGACTTGGTCAGCAACAAGCTTTGGCTCTGGCAGGTGGCCGACAACCTGCGCAAGGGCGCGGCGACGAACGCATTGCAGATTGCCGAGGAAATGATCAGGCGCGGACTGAAGTAGGACGCGCGCTTCGTTCACGTTCCCCCGCCGGCCCAGCGCGGATGGGCGCCCGTGTCTCGAGTGGGACGTACCGCTAGAGATTGCGGGAATGAGGCGGCCAGTTCCATCGCGGAGGGCACTGCTCCGGTACTGGGCCTTCCAGCTGCCCGGCTGGGGGCTGGCGGCGGGGCTCTCGTTCGTGGCCTGGGAGTGGTTCGGGGTGCCGGCTTGGGCGGCCGGGCTCGCGCTCGCCCTGTGGGTGGTGAAGGACGCGGTGATGGCGCGCTTCGTCGCCCACGCGTACGAGGGACACGGCCACGGGGGTCCACACGATCTGGTGGGCAAGCGCGGCGTGGCGGAGGAAGAGCTCGCGCCGAACGGCACGGTGCGCATCGGACCCGAGCGCTGGCGGGCGGTGTGCGCGCCCGGCGTGGCGCGCGTCGCGGCGGGCGCCGGCGTCCGGGTGGGCGCGCTCGAGGGCCTGACGGCGGGGGTGGAGCCGGACTAACAGCTCACCTCGCGCTGCGGGCGCCCGAGTTGAAGTTCGCACGCGCTTCCGGGAAGGTCCGCCGCCGTGCCCACCGCCAAGCCCCGCCGCTCGCCGCTCGCCACCCTGCTCTCGCTGCTCACCCTGGATCCGCTCGACCGCGATCTCTTCCTCGCGAGCACGCCGCGGGGCGAGGGCCGGCTGTTCGGCGGCCTCGTCGCGGCGCAGTCCACGCTGGCGGCCGGCGCGACCGTGCCGCACGAGCGTCAGCTCCACTCCCTGCACGCCTACTTCCTGCGCCCCGGACAGCACGGGGTGCCGATCCGGCTGCTGGTGGACCGCATCCGCGACGGCCGCAGCTTCACCACGCGCCGCGTCGTCGCACATCAGGCCGGCGAGGCGATCTTCAATCTCGACGCGAGCTTCTGCGTGCCCGAGGCGGGCGTCGCCCACCAGGACCCGATGCCCGACGCGCCGGCGCCCGAGGGCCTGCCCGATTGGGAGGAGCTGCGCAGCGAGATGCTGCACGACACGCGCGCGAAGCGGCGCCAGGCCGTCGAGGTGCGCGTGTGCGATCCGGACGACCCGAGCGGCGCGCAGCAGCCCCCGCACAAGCGCGTCTGGCTGCGCCCGATCGGGCCGCTGCCCGAAGACCGGCGCATCCACGAGGCGTTCTACGTGTACGCGAGCGACCGAACGCTGCTCTCGACCGCGTCGCGCCCGCACGGGCTGCCCTGGGGCAGGCGCAGCGTCGCGAGTCTCGACCACGCGGTGTGGCTGCACCGCCCCGCGCGCTTCGAGGGTTGGATCCTGTATGCCTCGCACAGCCCGGTCGCCTTCGCGGCGCGCGGTCTCGTGCTGGGCGCGATGTACGACACGCGCGGCGCGCGCGTGGCGTCGGTCGCGCAGGAGGGACTCGTGCGCGTTCCGCGCTGAGTCAGCCCGGGCGTGCGACCACGACCGTCTCGCCACCCGGCGCCCAGGGCCTGCGGTCGAAGCCGCCGTAGAGCGCCTCGATCGTGAAGCCCGCGCGCGCCAGCAGGTGCTCCAGCTCGTAGCGGTGGAACCAGCGCAGCTGGAGCTCGCCCTCGCCGCAGTCCTCCGGCGCCTCGGCGACGAAGCGCATGCGCAGCGTGAGAACCTGGCGCGCGGCGTCGCGGCTCACGCGGTCATGGCGCTCCAGGCGCCCGCGCGGCGTCGCTGCGGTCACGGCGAGCGCCTCCGGCTCCTCGGCGCGTGCAAGGCTCGCGAGCTTCGGGTCGAAGACATCGAGCGCGAGCCGGCCACCGGGGGCGAGGTGCCGGCGGATGCACGCGAGCGCCGCGAGCTGGGTGGGGACTTCGAGCAGATGCGAGAACGCGCGGAAGGGAATCGTGATCAGCGCGAAACGGCGCGCGCCGAGGTCGAACGATTCCATCGCGGCGTGCACGAGCTCGAGGCTCGGCGGCGGCCGTTTGGAGCGCAGCACGTCCAGCATGTCGCGCGAAGCGTCCAGGCCGACGCACGGGATGCCCTCCTGAGCGATCGGCAGCAGGATGCGACCGGTGCCGCAGCCGAGCTCCAGCACGGGGCCGCCGCTCTCGCGGGCGAGCGCGAGATAGAAGGCCGCATCCTGCGAGCCGCCCCGCAGCACGGCGTTCAGCGCGTCGTAGTGCCGCGCAATCAGGCGCGCGTAGGGGACGGCGTAGGTCATGCGCGGGAGCTTTCCATGGGGAACGCGCGAGCAGGGAGTGATCCGGTCTGTCCCGAATTCGCCGGTAGAGTCGAACGTTTCCGGTGGCGGGTGCGTAGCAGGAGGGTCGGGCGCGCCCGTCCGACTCGGAGGACACCCGCATGAACTCGGAGTTCGAACGCGCTGGCGAGACGCTGCGCGAGATGCACCGCAACCGCCCGGAGCGCCGGCTGGCCGGCGTGTGCGCCGCGCTCGCGGACGAGCTCGCGCTGCCGCTCCCGCTCGTGCGCGCCGGCTTCCTGATCGGCGCCCTCATCCCAGCCATCAACTCGCTGGTGATCCTGCTCTACCTCGGGCTGTGGCTCGTCACGCCGCCCGCGCTCGGCGAGCCCAGCGCGCTCGAGCGCGCGATGGCCGCGCTGCGCGACTTGCTGGGCCTCGGCGGCGCCGCGGCTCGCCCCGCGCGCTTCAGCTCCGATGATTCCCCCAGCGATCCCAGTGCGTGAGGCGCTTGCCCGGGATGCGCTGCGCGCGTGAGAAGCTGGTCCCCGTGAAGTAGGCGACCGGCAGCAGCGCCACCTGCGTGAAGCGCTCGAAGGGGATGCCGAGCAGCTCCGCCGCCTCCTTCTCGTAGGGCAGGTGCAGCGTCGTCCAGGCCGAGCCGAGCCCGCGCGCGCGGGCGGCGAGCATGAACGACCAGACCGCCGGCAGGATCGAGCCGTAGACGGAGGCCTGCGCGAAGGCCGGCGCGTTCTCGACGCGCCCCTCGATCAGCGGGATGAAGTGGACGGGCGCCTCGTGCAGGTGCTCGACCAGAAACATCGCCGAGTCGAGCACGCGCGGGCGCTGGGCTGCGCGCGGGTCTCCCTCGGCGTACTGCGGCTGATCCTTGCGGTTCACGTAGGGCAAGAACGCCTTCTTGTAGAGATCGGCGAGCGCCCGCTTCTTGGCGGCGTCCCTCACGAACAGGAACTGCCAGCCCTGCGAGTTCGAGCCGGTGGGCGCCTGCAGCGCGATCTCGATGCACTCCTCGAGGAGCTCCGGCGGCACCGGTCGCGCGAGATCCAGGCGCTTGCGCACGGAGCGCGTCGTGGTCAGGAGCTCGTCTGCAGCCTTCGCATCGATCGCCATCGTCTTCTTGCCCTTCGGATTCGAGTGTCAGGCCAGCTTGCGCACCAGGGGCTCGGTCTGCTCGACGAAGCGCAGCGCCTCGTCCTCGCCGCGGCCCGGCAGCATCAGGATCAGGCGGTCGACGCCGAGGTCGGCGTAGGCGCGCGCGCCAGCCTCGTCGACCGCGCGCGGCGGCGTGATGCTCAGCTCGAGCGCGCCCAGCTCGGCGGGCCGCTGCGC
>JACAEP010000163.1 GCA_013388795.1 Chloroflexota bacterium
GTGATAACTCTCGATGCCCACGTTGATGCCATTGAAGAAGATCACCACAGGCATCGGCGCATGAGACTTGTCCGCAGGGATGACTCCACTCATCCGCTCGGCGTCTCTTTCCGTCGGCGCGGCGGGATAGTAGATTTTCAAATGCAGGGCGTTGTAAGGCGCAACTGCATTAGGCAAAGTAGCGGCGTGGAAGAGAGCTCGAATCATAATAAACCTTGACCGCAGACCGCCGACGGAAGACCGCAAATTACTATTTACCAATTACTCCAAACGGTCTGCCGTCCATCGTCTGCGGTCGTCCTTATTACTTTATCCTCTCGCTCAGCCTGTCCCCACCCCACAGACCCCTCACCAGCGCATCCGCCATCTCCTTGCCAAAGAGTTGTTCACCCACCACATTGGCAGGGTCACGGTCTGCAATCGCGCGGCGGACACGCAAGTCCCGTTCGGCGAGCGCGGCGCGTTCGTTGGCAGGCGTGGCAGGCGCTTCATTGACATTCTTCAAGAAGCCGTCGAACATGAAGTGCGCCAGTCCACGAATGTCGCTGATGGCTTTGTCGGATGGAGTGGTCAGGTACACAAAGCCCGTTTGTGAAACGGATTCGCGCATATACACATCGCGGCTGATGAAGGGACGGTAGTCGGGGTTATCCACAAACTCGCGCCATTTGGCGTTGACGGGTTGATAGTATTTATCGAGATAGTCCAAGTCCACCATCAAATCCACGCGGGGGATGTAATCAAAATAGAAGAAGATATCAGGCATGGTGCCCATTGCCATCCCAAAATGCGGGGCATTGGTCTGCGGTCCGAGCCAGACGGTGAAGTGCATGTTGGTGAAACTGTGTTTCGGGTTGCCGATATGCGAATGCACGAACCAGTCAATTTCGGGTCCCACAAAGGTGTTGAGCGAGCCTTTGGCGTTACCGTCCAGTGATGTGTAGTTGGCGAACTTCTCCGTCGAACCATCGGGCTTGAGTTCGAAGCGGGCGGTCAATTTTTCGGCTAACTCGCGGGTGATGTCCCAGAGTTTGCCGAACCAGCCCGTCGAGTCGACATCGGGTTGGGCAGCAAGCAGGTCTACTAATGATTGGGTGGTGGGCATAAGGACTCCTGTTGGTAAGTAGTGGTTAGTAATTGGTTCTTGCAGTTCTTGACGGCGGACGACCGACCGCTGACCACAAAACAGTTATCAATGACTAGTTCATCAATGTCTACCGTCGGCGGTCTGCGGTCGTTCTTGACTTCAACCTGCTCTCAATAAGTACACATCTACCTGATTCAACTTCTCGTCTCTAAACTTTTTCCAAATACCAGCAACACTTCCGCTGGCGTGGTCAACCACTTCGATGGCGGAGATGGTTTCGCCTGGGGCGGCGACCATTTCCAGTTCGCGCAGGGCGCCGTAGTGTTTCTCATTGCCGCGCATGCCTTCTTTGTCGGTGAAGGTATGTTCGTTCGTTGTGATGGGCGTTGTCTCAAGCAACTCGCCATCGGGTGAAATTGAAAACCGTTCGCCGCGATATTCTTTTGCCATCGCGCCTGCCGACATTTTTGGGAAACCTTCGTCCTCTGGCACGGCAACGCCGACAATGACGGCGATCTCTTGATTGGCTTTGTAATACCTGCCGCCTGTGACCTGTCTGCGCGGGTTAAGCAATATTGAAAAGGACGTGAAGTTATATCCGAAGCGCGTCCATAAACCTTTTGCGGTGAGCACGCCGTCTTTCCACGAGAAGCCGCCGCCGATCACGTCGCCGCCAAGATAATGCCTGGCTTTGCCGACCAGTTTCAGGTCAAAGATAGAAGCGCCCGATCTTTCATCCATGATGTTTGCCAGCGCTTTTGCTTCATCTGAAATCGAATCTGCGACTTGAACTTTTTCTGTGATCTGGATCACGCGCGTCAATTCTCCATTTGGCTGCACCTGCCGCCGTTGGTGAATCAACCCGACAAATTCTCCCGCGGGGGTGTAGAGATATTCGCTCACGAGCCAATCGCCGACGAAGGATGTTTGCGCGCTCATAAATTCATTGACCGCTGACCGACGACGGCTGACCGAAAGAAGCGGTCTGTGGTCGGTCGTCTGCCGTCATGCTCTCTCAAATTCCATCACACCAAACTGCGAGCCGACGCGCTGCCCGCCGCGATACCAATGCTGCACAACGGCTTTACGCGCGCCATCGAGCGTGACGACTTCGCGCCGCCAGCAGCGCAGATGGGCTTCGCGGTGATAGAACTGTCCGCTCAGGGCGCGACCGCCGCTGAGGGAGTAACTGCCGACAATTTCGGAATCTTCCGTTGTCCATGCCTGCCAGTGATTCGTGGAAAGTGAAAAGTGGCGAGTGGCTTTGTCGAATGCGCCGCCTGTGAGTCGCAGGCTGAAGGTTTGCAGGTTGACGGGTTCGCAAGTTTCGGTGTACGAAAACGTTCCGATATTTTTTCTGTTTTCATCAAGCGCGGTGAGTTCGCCGCTCCAACGCCCTGGGCGGTGAAGCAAAATTTCGCCGCGCCCTGAGGTGGGATCATCCTGCAAGTCGTAGTGCGCGCCGCTGACTACAGTTGGTTGCGGGACGGAGGTATCTTCGGGCACGCGGTCATTTTGTCCGACGACGACGTACATCATGTGTTCGCCGCGCGACATTTGCGCGAGCGAGAGTTGCAAATTGCCATCCACGATCATCAAAAAGAAACGTTGACTCAATCCCAGCGCCGACCAGTAGGCGTTCGCGTCCACCAGATTTTCGCTGAGCGTTTCGGCATAGCCGATGTTAGCGGGACCTTCATACAAGCGATGATCTTCTTTTTGTTGAATGAAGTAATGTCCGCTATGTTTGAAGGGACCGACGAATGACACGTCAATGCGCACGCGCCCTTCGGGCAGCGACTGCACGTTGCGATAGTCTGAGCCGTTGCCGAGGAATGCGCCTTTGCTATCGAACACTTCGGCATTGCCTGCCCAGCGTCCGAGTCCTTGGTTGAAGGTGATGGGAGTGTTTGTCATGGTAGAGTTGGTGATTGGAGATTTCGACCACTGACCGCCGACGGTAGACTCTCCCTCACCCTAACCCTCTCCCAATCAGAGAGGGAACAGGCGGTCGGCGGTCTGTCGTCTGCGGTCATTTCATCCCGCAATGATTTTATACGTCTGCGTTTCCTTTGCAGTGGTGTCAAAGATCGCTTTGAAATCAGCGCCCTGCGGCTGGGGAGTGAGATAACGTCCCTGCACTGAAACCGTCACTTCGCTTTTGAATGGGAACGGTGTGAGTGCGTAGGCGCCGTCGCCAACAGGCTTGATAGTGAGGGTATGGTCGTTGCCTTTGCCATCAGGGACGTTGAGGAATTTGGATTCGGCGTGGGCTTCGGCGTGCGTCATGTGGAAGTAGAGCGACAACGTATCGAAGAATTGCAGGAGTTTGTAATTACTCATCAGCGCCGCTTCTTCCGTCCATGCGGCTGATTCGGCTTTCGAAGAGAGTTCACCTTTCAACCGAGCCTGACGGTCAAGTTCCGCATTGAGCATATCGGTAATCATGCCTTTATTTTCTGGCGCGATCTTGTCAATGAAGATGAAATCGGACAAGCCATAGCGCCCGTTGAAAAGTCCGTACGTGTGCATGGACGAGAGCAATCCGCAAAAGGCATGATGGGCTTCATTGAAATCAGGCGAGGCTTTGGATGTCTTCACCAGATACGGGAGCGGAGTCTGCGTAAGGTGGTGAGGCAAACAAGTGGTCGGCGATTGCTCGCAC
>JACAEP010000103.1 GCA_013388795.1 Chloroflexota bacterium
TGAGCGCAAAATTCAACGGCGCAAAGAACAAGTGAATATGTTTTGAATATGGGAAATAAGGCAGGAAGGCGACGATTGCCCCAATGGATAACCAGAAGGCAATATGTTCCCCTGCGATTAAGACATTCGCATCCACCCCCGCCCAAAGTTGAGCAACCGCCGAAATGCTGGGCTGCCAACTGTCCGTGTGACCTGCCGCCGCCAAATTGAACGACTCGCCTAAGAAACGCATCGAGTTATGGACAAAGATGAAGGTAGCAACAATGGCAGAGTCTTTTAAGATGCCGGTGCGAGCTTTCGGGTTGAGGAGAGTCGTCTCACGAGTGGACAGAGTCGCAGGTCGAAGAACGAAGCGGCGGAACGCCATCGCCAGAATACCGAAGATGATGGCAACGTTGGCAATATCCGCAATGAGGCGATAGACATCCCCAAATAAGCCCGTATTATCCAGCAGACGCCAACCGGTGTAGGCATAGATCAAGTCTGCGAGGTTGATGAGAAGGAACGAGAGGAATCCCCAGCCGATGAAAGCATGCAGCAGGCTTGGGACGAGTCGGAGGCGGAAGACGGGTTGGAACAAGCCCACTTTGAGAATCAACTCTCCAATGCGTTTCCACATCAAAGACCAATCCACTTTGCCCTGCCCGCTGGCGATATGGCTGGTGATTTTCATCACGCCCTTGTAGGTGAAATATAGCGAAACAAGAGTTGCAAGTATAAAGAGGATTTTTTCTGCCAGGGTGAGCATGTGCCCTCCGGTGAATGTGATTTATGGCGCAAGTGTAGCACAAGTTTGAAAATAAAAAAACGCCGCCTATTCAGGCGGCGCGTCTTCGCTGCTGATGTCGTTTACATAATCCACTGCGCCGGAACAGGCTCCCGTAAGGAAAGGTGAGACGGTATCCCATGTCAGTGGCAGGGCGCTGGTGGCATATGCGCCGCTGATGGCTTCTGCCAGGCAGCCCCCGCCTGCGTTGTAGTTGACCAGCGTAAATTTCCACAGGTCTTCGTAGCCGGCAACTTTGTCGGTGGTTTGACCGGTATAGTTGTAGATGATTTGCGCGGTCTGTTCGCAATTGGCAATGAGGGTGTTGGCGAATATGCCCACCGAGAAATCTGCTTGTGAGAGGTCCAGCCCGAGCGGGCAGTCTTCACAGGCGGCATCTACGCTGGCGACGAGCGCGCGGCGTAATTCTGCCTGCTGCTCTTTGTCCATATTGGCATAGCCCAACCCACAGGTTTCCGCATCCATGGCGAGAGGACAGAATTGGTTGAAGAAAGAGCGATTCCAGAATAAGGCTGTGTCTGCGCCATTTTCGGTGAGTTGCCCCAGCCCGATGTCGGCGGCGCCTTGAAAGATACCGGGCCAGAACTGGCTTTCGCGCGCGAAGAGTTTTTTCAACAAAAATGCGGGGACACTGGTTTCAACGGCGGTGGTCAGGATGAGTTCATCGAATCGGTTTTGCCATTGGGTTACCGCGTCTCGTGATTTTTCGAGCCCGCATTGGTTGACGACATTCCCCGGAGCGAGTCCGCTGTCGGGGCAGGCGCCGGCATCCACTATGCCTTGCAGGATGAGATTCGCAGCGAGATAGGTATATGGGATGTCACTGCTCAAATCTTCGCTTTGACTGGGGGAACTCAACCATTCGGGCGCGCCGCCGACGGGGGGGAAGACGCTCCACGTCTCGGAACAGGTGGCGCTTACTTCTCCCTGCCATTGAGACGAAAGCACATCTACATACCAGTATAGTTGGTCGGGGTCGCCTTCGTCGACTTGTTTCACACGGATCTTTGCATCATAGACGACGCTTGAGTCTCCGTAACTTGAATATGCCCAAAACGTTACGTCTGCGCCGTCGTCATCCGTCTCAGGGAGCTGGAACTTGCAGGTGTCGGTCTCGTCGCAGAAGAATGACTGACCTTCATAGACGCCTTCCACGCGCAAGATCGTTTCGTTTGGCAGAGGTTCCCGTCCGGTAATGACGAGGGTTGGTTTGGTTTCGCAAATGTTGGTGGAGGCGCTGTAAACGGGTTCGCAGTCTTCGAGTGAGAGCCATGCGCTGGCGGCGGGCAGTTGCATGGCGATCTCTTTTTCCTTTGGCTCACTGTCAGTGAGTACGGCGAAGTATCCTTTACATTCATTGACGATGGTGAGATTGCAAGGCGGCTGGGTGACCCAGGTATTATAAAAACTTTCGCCGCAGTCCCGGTACACTTCGTGGGGGAGGGGCAGACCTTCATGGTCCACGGCGCTGGCGCAGGAGAGGGTGCGCTTTTGCCAGGTATAGAATTCCCAATGAAAGGAAGTGTATTCAACGGCGATGATGGAGAAACGGTCGGGTCCAGGCGGAGGATTGAGTTCAGGGTCAGGCGCACGGTGCGAGTTTGAGGCGGGCAAGGCTCCAGAACTGACCGTCAGATTCAAGATGGCGATCAGCATCAAAAGAAAACGGTTCATCCACCGTCGGTTGTTCATAAAAAAGAGTCCGTTATGATTATAACGGACTCTCTCAAACTTCTGTTCACTTCTTTTCGGTATCCATCGCTTCGTAGGTTTCGAGGTCGCGTTTGAGGTTGCGGGTGCGGATATACAGGCTGAGAAGATACAGCCCCATCGTGACAAAGGATACGACGAAGCCTGCGATCATGTAATTATCGGTATTGGCGGGTTCCATGAGATTCTCCTTACATTGAAACTTTCAATTTGAGTTGTTCGACCTTTTCTTCCAAGCCGCCCATGCGGATGCGATGCCACATCAGTCCAATAAAGAGGATGGTGAACGCCGCCAGTGAAACCAGCATGGCAGCGACCATGTCGCCGGACATGTCGAAGCCGCCTTGTGCTTCGGCGCTGGCGTTGCCAATGACCACCGGGTGGATGGTGCGGAACAGACGGATGACCATGAAGGTGATTGGCGCGCTCAAACCGCCCAAGAGCGTATACACCGCGCCAAAGCGGGCGCGTTTTTCGGGGTCTTCAATGCCGGCGCGCAGCATAAAGTAGGCGATGTAAATCAATTCTGTTACGGCGGCGGTGGTCAGGCGCGGATCCCAGGTCCACCAGGTATTCCAGGCAGGGCGCGCCCAGATCGAGCCGAGGACGATGGTGATGAAGAAGAACATGGCGCTGACTTCCACCGCGGCGGCTTCAAAGCGATCCCACCGCATGTCTTTGGTCATCAGATAGACGATACCCGCCGCGGCGGCAAGCACAAAACCGACCAGCCCGACCCACGCTGTGCCGACATGGAAGTAGAACACACGTTGGACATTGCCCATCACGGCTTCGGTGGGGGCGAAGACTAGGGCAAAGTAGGTTGCGACGCCAAGCCCGATGATTGATAAAATGTCGAGGATGGTGAGAAGGATTGGTTTTTGTTGCATGGGTACACTCCTTTTGGGATTTACGATTTATGATTGCAGATTGACGATTAAAAAACAATAAATGAAGTGTGGGCTGAAAACGGGCGCAAAAGTAAATTGTAGAATTTGGAGGTTTTAACCCAACGCTTCTTTCCTGACCGGGGGTTGGATTCTGACCATTTGGCATAAGTTGTTTCTTTGACATCATGCTGAGCGGCGGCGACACAATTGAAGAGTATGTAAGGTGTTTCTGCGTAGGGCGCGTTCTCTTACGCGCCCGTGGACGCAAGAGAGCGTAAACTACTCTTCCACCACAAAATCGAAGCTCATGTACGAGCCGGCGAGGAAGATTACGTCGTAGACGATGAGCAGATTCAATGGTGTGACATAGTCTTCAAAAGGAAGCCCGGCCACGATTCCGCCGCTGGCTTTAACCGATGCCAGCAGGACTGGGACAGCCACCGGGAATAAAAGAATGGGGAGCAGCACATCGCGGGTGCGCGTTTGCACCGACATGGCGGAGAGCAATGTTCCGACTGCGATGTAACCGATGGAGCCGAGCAGCAGCACGCCAAAAAATTCCAATTGAAAGATGCGTGTTTCGTTATAGAGCATGGCATACATTGGTATGACGATCATCTCCACCAGCAGCATAAAAACCAAATTGCTGATGGCTTTGCCAAAGAAGATCGCGGAACGGTCCACCGGCGCAAGCAGGAGTCCATCCATGCAGCCGCGGTCTTTTTCGACTGCCATGGAACGGTTCAGGCCCAGCGTGCCCGCAAAGGCAAAGGTCGTCCACAACACGCCGGCGGTGACAGTTCTACGCGCATCGGGGTTCAATTCCAGGGCAAAGTTGAAGATGAGGATGACCAGCATCGAAAAGACCAGCATGGCTGAGATCAATTCGCGCGAGCGGAATTCGGTGGCAAGGTCTTTGCGCGCGATGGCGAAAACGGCTTTGAAGAAGGAGGGGGAGGAGGTCATGGGCAGGGTTTTACGAATTACCGATCACGGATTGCGAAATGCGTAATCCGTAATCCGTAGCTTAGGTTTCCAAGGCTTTCCTGTAGAAATCCAACAGGTTCGAGTTTTTGAAATCGTCTTTCGTGCCCGAAGCGACGATGACTCCGCGCGAGAGGACGTCGAATCGGGTGGCGAGGTCTTCAGCGCGTGCAAGGTCGTGCGAGGTCATCACCACGGTGCGTCCTTTGGCTGCCACCGAGCGCAGGACATCATCCAGCATTTCGGAAGCGTCCTGGTCAAGACCCGTATAGGGTTCGTCGAAGAGCGCCACTTCCGGGTCGTGGATAATGGCTCTGCCGATGGAAAGTCTTTGCTGCATACCACGCGAGAAGGTGCGGACAAGGTCACGGCGGCGGGGTTCGAGTCCGACCATTTTTAGAACTTCGGTAATTCGTACATGGTAGTTGGAGATTCCGTACATGCGGGCGTAGAATTCGAGATTTTCTTCGGCGGTCAGATCGGGATATAAAAGCGGCAAGTGCGAGACGACTCCCAGCCTTGCGCGGACTTTGGCAGATTCATTTGGCAGGGGGTATCCCGCTACTTTGACGCTGCCCAGGCTGGGGCGTGAGAGCGAGGCGAGAATGCGCAGGAAGGTGGTTTTGCCTGCGCCATTGGGTCCGAGCAGGGCAACGAATTCACCCGGCTGGACGGAGAAATCCAATCCTTTGAGGATGGTCTTCAACCCAAAGCGTTTGACGAGTTTTTTGACTTCGATCATGGGAGACCTATAATGCGTGAAACATGATTTGAGAATCACGTTTCATTTTCACGTCTTAGCCTTTCTTCAAAGATTCTTTTAATGCAGCCCGGCGCTTTTTATAGGCTTCGCCGCCAATCTTCCCGTCGCGATGCAGATCATCGAGGGCGATGATGGCATCCAGGATGGATTCAGAGTCTTTGTCGGCTTCGCTGTCCTCTTCGTCACCATCATCGCTTTCTTCCTCATCGAGATTTTTTTCTTTTCTTTGGTCGCGCAGATACATGAAGACGCCGGCGAGGATGAGCGTTATCCCCAACGCGCCCACGCCGATCAGCACATATTGATTTTGGGTGAGGTCGGCGGTTTCGTTGGACGTTTTTGGTTCGCCGCTGAGGGTAAACTCGAGCACAGAGTCTTTCGCAACGGCGGGAGCGGTGTACACATGGAAGGTTGCGCCTTGAAGGTTCTGAACGCCGCTGTCTGTCAGAGTTGAGCCTTGCGCTTCCATGCCTTCGGGCAGGTACAGGCTGATGCTGGCAATATTCAGCAAGGCTGGCTGAATGATTGTGATTTCTTTTGCCTTGGGCATGGATGCAAAGGCAATCAGCCCGTATGGTTCTTCGGCAGGAGGCATGGCAAAACCGTCTGGCGTGGATAAGAAAGGCTGGGTATTGTCGGTTGTTTCAAACCCCAGCCCGGTGGAGCCTTCTGGAAAAGCGATAAATGGAATTGTTTGCCGGTCTATCATGGGCACTTTTACGGTCTGCCCGCTGTTGTTTTTAAGATAGTACACAGCAAAAACCTGCGCTTCTTCACTGGCAAGGTCGAAGAAAATTTGCAGTTCTTCTACTTGCAGCGCGCTGAGGTCGTTTGTGGTTGGGTAGATGATGATTGGTTCAAGCGCCAGTTCGGCGGCGCCAGCTTCAACGACGGCGAATGGTGACTGATAGGTCAGTCCGTCGAACTCAATCTCGGTCAGGTAGATCTGTCCTTCCGCGAGGTCGGTTTCAAAGGTGTAACTTCCGTCGGGGTTTATGGTCGTTTCTAATGAGAGGAATTCGGTCGGTCCGCCGCTGGCGCTAGGGTCGCTGCCGTGGTCGAATCCGCGCAGGGTGATGGTGAGGTTTGCGGGCAGGTCGGCGCCGCTGCGATTATCAATTTGACCGGTGATCGTGCTGGCGGCAGCCGGCTCTTCCGTCGCCTCGGCTTGGGGCGTGCTCCCTTCGGCTGTGTTCAGGGCAGGTTCGGCAGGTGTTTCCTGCGCTGATGGAGTGGTCGCGGTGTCAGCGGCTTCTGTGGCTGATTCAACCATCGGCGCGGCTGGAGGCGCAAACGTCAAGGTGCGGATGTAGGCTGCCACGGCAAAGGCTTCTTCATCGGTGAAGTTGCGGCCAAAGGCGGGCAGGGTTGCATTGCCTTCACGGATGAGGGTCATGATGTCGGCTTTGGAAAGGGCAGACATCATCTCAAGGTTGGCGAAAGCCCTGCCGCAATCGGCGCAGTTTTCCTCAAAGAGTTGCTTGCCGAGTTCGAGTTGATCGGGCGTGGTTTGCAGCATGAGGGCATATGAAACCACGTCCCAGCGTTCCTGGTCGGTCAGGCTGGCGAAGGGCGGCATATACCGTTCGAGCCGACCCTGCGTGACGATGGCGTACCAGTCGGCGGGTTTGGCCTCGTCGGCAAATTCGGGCAAGCCGATGGGGATGACCGAAACGGGCAGGTCTTTGCTTTGCGGTCCGTTGCCGAGTCCGGTGTCGCCGTGACAGGCGGCGCATTTTTCTGCGTAGATGGCTTTGCCGTTTTCGATGTCTGGCGCCTGTTTGGGGTAAAGCGGACCAAGTGTGGGAGCGGGGGTGGGGGTTTTGTAGTTGGGCGGCGGCGTGACATCTGCCGCGAGGGTTTGGTTACAAGCGGTAAGCAAGATGGTGGGAATTGCTAAAAGAAGGACATGGCGTAATTTCATGAATTCCTCGATGTGACGTGAGATGTGAAGCATGATCCGTAAATCATGCTTCACATCTCACTTGTTACTTCAAAGACTTTCCACACAACGGGCAGAAGTTATCTGCCGCGAGCACGGGTTTCCCGCACGAAGGGCAGAACCCAGCCGATTTGCTTTTGTGTTGTTTGCGCCGCGCCGCGAGCATGGCTTCGATGTCTTCATCGCTCAAGCCTGAGGCGGAGGAGGATGTGTCGGCGCGTTTGGCGGCGGCGGCTTTTTCAATGCGCGTTTCCACATTGCGGGTCGCCTCCAGTTTCGGTTCGAGTTCATCCAGTTTTCGCAGAATGTCCGCGCCTTTTTTGAGCAAGTCGGCGCGTTGTTCGGGGTAGTCTTCAGCGGGAATTTTTCCGAGTTTGAAATCAAAATCCAGTTCTTGCAAGGCGTTGATGACGCGGTCGCGTTCGGCTTTCAAGGCAGAGACTTCATGCATCTCCGTTATTGAAAGTCGGCGCGAACGGCTCAGAAACGGCATATATAAGTACATGCCAACCACGACGAGTACCGCCGAGACGAGAAAGATTGCGCCCAGTTCCATCTTGATCCCCTATTCTGCGCTTGCAATGAAAGCGCGGATCTCATCCACCGATGCGAAGGGGCCGATCTTGATCTTGCGCAGGACGCCTTCACGATCGATCAAATAGGTTTCGGGCACACCCATCTGACGATTCAAAATGCTGGAAATATTCGATTGCAGGTCGGGCGCATTGGGAAAGCTGATGTCAAATTTTTTCAAATACCCGAAGGCGCCTTCGGGCGTATCCACATAATCCACGCCCAAAAAGACCACATCTGCGCCGTCTTTATAATACTGCCAGGCTTCTTCGAGTTCGGGCGCTTCCTGCTCGCAGGGCTTGCACCACGACGCCCAGATATTGATGACCACGATCTTGCCGCGCAGGTCAGAGAGTTTCATTTGCGCTTCGCCGTTATATTCGTACCCTTCAAAAAAAGCCAGATCAAAATCCGGCACGGGCTTACCGATCTCCGCCATGGGGTTGCTGGCGTTGTTCAAACCGAATCCCACCAGGGCGAGTAAACCAGCCAGGAATACCCAGATGGTAATCTGCGCCCACAGCGGCACGCTTTTTTTCGTTAGCGTTACTGTCTCTGTCATTGCATTCTCCGATAACAAGACCTGACAGGTTTCCAAAA
>JACAEP010000042.1 GCA_013388795.1 Chloroflexota bacterium
CCGAATGGCTTGCTCGGTTGCGGCGTCGAAAATGTGGAAGTTATCCATGTCGAACGCCACCTGCGCTTCCTGCCCGATGCGCAGTTTCGAGCGCGGATCCACGCGGGCGACAAACGTGTTCCTTCCGCTGACGAGGTACAGGAAGATTTCGTTGCCCATCAACTCGGTCACATCCACCTTCACCGTGACTCTCTCTGCGTCAATGTTCGGCGGCGTAAAGTCCACATCGTGGACGTTTTCGGGGCGGATGCCAAAAATGATGTCCTTGCCGACGTGCGCTTCGTAGGGCTGGGCGCGGCTGGGCGGGATCGTTACTGCAAAGTCGCCGGTATCTACCAGCAGTTTTCCGTCCTGCTTGCGCAGTTTGCCGGGGAAGAAGTTCATGGCAGGCGAGCCGATGAAGCCAGCCACGAACAAGTTGTTGGGTTTATCGTAAAGATTCTGCGGCGTGTCGAGCTGCTGCAAAATGCCCTTGTTGATGACCGCAATGCGGGTCGCCATGGTCATGGCTTCCGTCTGGTCGTGGGTTACATAAATGAAAGTGGTCTGCAAGCGCTGGTGAAGTTTGCTGATCTCGGCGCGCATTTGAACGCGCAGTTTGGCGTCAAGGTTGGAAAGCGGTTCATCGAAGAGGAAGACCTTGGGTTCACGCACAATAGCGCGACCCACCGCCACACGCTGGCGTTGACCGCCGGAGAGCTGGCGTGGTTTACGGTCCAACAGATGGGTGATGTCGAGAATTTCAGCCGCTTCCTGCACGCGCTTCTTGATCTCATCTTTTGGCGTCTTGCGCAGTTTCAAGCCAAACGCCATGTTATCGTACACCGACATGTGCGGGTACAGCGCATACGATTGGAATACCATGGCGATGTCGCGGTCTTTGGGAGCAACATCGTTCACTACCCGGTCGCCAATCTTGATGTCGCCTGAAGAAATTTCCTCCAAGCCTGCCAACATGCGCAGCGCCGTTGTCTTGCCGCAGCCGGAAGGTCCAACCAGCACAAGAAACTCCTTGTCCTCCACCGTAAAATTGAGGTTCTTGATGACTGATACGTCGCCAAAATTCTTTACTACATTATTGTATGTTACGCTTGCCATGGTATTGCCTCCAATCTGAAAGAGTATGGTAATTTGATTATAATCACAAGGGTGAAAATGCCCTATACTTTTAAGAGGCGAGATAGTTGCCTGGCTAAACAAAGTCGCCCAATTGGACGGAAAGCCCGCTTTCAGCCGATTTGATCAGCCCTGTGATTGCTGCAATGTTCCCGCGGCTGTCTTGTAATGAAACGCGCGGCGGTTTTTGTCCCTGGATTGCATTGCAAAGGTCTTCCACTTCCCCGAGGTATAATTCCTGCCCGCTCAGCTTAATCCTATTCACCTTCGCGCCCTTGGTTAGTACAATTTCATTTTTCAGCCCTGGCTTGAAAGGCGCAGAAATGAACAACACGCCTTCTGTTCCAACCAGTTCCACATACGTTCGGAAATGAGAATTAAAACTGCAGTCAAATTGGGCGTGGATGCCATTCCCAAATCGCATCTGCCCATAGAACGATTCATCGCATCCGCCCAGACCTGAAACCTGCCAGCCAAAAACCTCGGCGGGTTCCTCCCCAGCAATCATCCGCGCAAACGAAATCGGATAGCAGCCCACATCCCAGAGACTCCCGCCCCCAAATTCCTTTATAAAACGATAATTTCCTTCACGGGTCAATACGAATGAAAACGCGCCTTTTATCAATTGCAACCGACCAATGGCTCCTTCATCCACAAGTTCTTTGACTTTAATGGTCTGTACATGATGCCGATACATGAAGGCTTCGGTCGCCCAATTCCCCGTTTCTTTCGAGGCGGCAATGATGGCGTCGACTTCATCCAATGTGAGCGCAAGCGGTTTTTCACACAGGACATGTTTGCCAGCCTTCAAGGCTTTGATGGTCCATTCGGCGTGCAAATGATTTGGGAGCGGATTGTAGATGACATCTATCTCCGGGTCGGCGAGCATGGCTTCGTAACTTCCGTATGCGCGCGGAATCTTCCATTCGCCAGCGTAGACTTCAGCGGAAGATTGGCTTCTCGAGGCAATGCCCAGCAGTCGGGTCTTTTGGGAGGCGCGCAGGGGTGGGATCAATGCCCGGTTGATGCGGGCGGTTGAAAGGAGTCCCCAATTAAGGACTTTGTTCATTCTTTTTCCTTTTGCTCAGAATAACGATGAGGAAAAATGTCAAAGCGGAAATGAAGCGACGATCTCTCCGCAAATTTTTGGAAAATCAAAAAAGGACTAGCTTTGTTTTGTGCCCAGTCCTTTTTTCTTACCCTTTGAGCGACCCGGCAAGTAAACCGCGCAGAAAGTACCTGCCCAGGAAGATATACACCAGCAGCGTAGGCAGCGCCGCCAACAGTGAGCCTGCCATTTGCACGTTCCAGGCGATGATCTGACTGCCCGCCATGTTGTTGAGCGCTACTGTGATGGGCCATTCTGTGTTGCCGGTCAGCACAACCGCGAAGAGAAAGTCATTCCACGCCGAGGTGAACTGCCAGATCAGCACTACCACAAAACTAGGCAGGGAAATAGGCAGGAGAATGTAACGGTAAATGCCAAGCATGTCTGCTCCGTCCATCTTTGCGGCTTCGAGCAGTT
Organism: Chloroflexota bacterium; assembly: GCA_013388795.1. Lineage (GTDB taxonomy): Bacteria > Chloroflexota > Anaerolineae > Anaerolineales > Villigracilaceae > Villigracilis. The sequence continues at coordinate 2,642 of JACAEP010000042.1, forward strand.
CCTGCGGCAGGCTGGCATAGTAATTGCGAAACGTGAGCGTGGTGATGGGAATGCCGTAAATGATGTGCGCCAGCGTTAACCCAGGCAGACCGGTGAGCCCCAGCGCGTTCATGAATTGGACGAGCGGGATCAAGATGCTTTGATAAGGGATGAACATGCCAAACAAGATGAGTGGGAAGATGACGTCTGCGCCTCGGAACTTCCATTTGGCGAGGATGAACCCATTGAGCGAACCCAGCGCCGACGAAATCAACGCGGCGGGAATCACCATCATGAAACTGTTGAGCAGGGAAGGGGAGAGTTTCGTCCACGCTTCGATGTAGTTGATAAAAGCGATGCCTTTGGGGAGCGCCCACATGGTTTTTAGATCAATCTCTTCAAACCTCTTAAAGCCTGTTGCCAGCATGACGTACATCGGCAGGAGGTAAAAGACAGCCATGAGCGTCAGAGGGATGTAAAGCCAGCGCTTGCTGAGACGGAATTTGGTCCTCATTGCTGCGCCTCCGTCTTTAATGTATAGCGGATATATGGGATGATGAGGACCGCCACGCTGATGAGGAGAATCATGCCAATGGCGGCGCCCTTGCCATAAAATAATCCGTCGAAGGTCACCTGCCACATATAAATGGCGGGGACATCTAGCGGCAGTTGCTTCCCGGCGACGGCGACGATTAGGTCGAACACCTTCAGCGACATGTGCCCAAGAATGATGAGCGCGGAAAGGGTGACGGGCGCCAGCAGGGGGAGCATGATGTGGCGGTAAATTTGCAATTCGTTTGCCCCGTCAATTTGAGCCGCCTCGCGCAGTTCCTGTGGAATGGACCTCAACCCTGCCAGGTAGAGCGCCATCGTATAGCCGGACATCTGCCAGATTGCCGCTAGCGCAATGGATGCCATGCCCCATATTGGCGTGTTGTACCAGGTGTTGGCGAGAAAGTCTAACCCCAGGTTTTGAAAAAGGATATTGAAGCCGGTTACGCGCGAGCCCGTCATAGCCGGATTCATCAGCCAGCGCCAGACGACGCCGGTTACGATGTATGAAATCGCCATTGGAAAGAGGAAAAGACTGCGAAAGAACCCCTCGCCCTTAAGACCCTGATCCAGCATGACTGCCAGCAAAAAACCCAGCAGGATGCTGCCAATGACAAATACGCCTGTAAAGATCAGCGTGTTGCGAATATCCACATGGAAGCGCGGGTCGGCGAAAATCTCCAGGTAATTATTGATGCTGTTCCATGTATAATCCGCGGTCAGCCCTTTCCATTTGCTGAACGAAACGCGCGCAGACCAGCCAATAAAGGCGTAAACAAAAATAAATACAGCCAGGATGGACGGCGAAATGAACAATATATTTAGAAAGCGGTCTTTGTCTATTTGCATGGAACGCCTTTCTGATAAACAAAAATGGTTGAGGCTCTTTCAAGAGCCTCAACCATTTTTACTGCCAAACCTTACTTGCAAGGACCGCTGCTGGCGCAGGCGGCGACCAGGGCAGACTGGAAGGTTTCAATGTTGCCATCGGCGATGAACAAACCGAGGGCAGTGTCAATTTCGGTCTTCCAGGAATCATTGGCGACCACGCCGTGCGTCAGTGAGCCAACGACGGTGTTGGTTGCCCAGTCTTCCATGGCGGACTGCAAGTATTCTCCAAAGAGAGATTTATCGCAGTCGGTGCGGGCGCAGATGGAACCCTTCACAGGGTTGAATGCTTCCTGCCCTTCCTTGGAACCGGCGGTTTTCAGCCAGGCAATCGCTGCGTCGCGATGGGGAGCGCCGACCGCAAGCACAAACGAGTCGGAAAGGAATTGGAAGACGCCTCCGGAACCGGGCGTGGCTGCCCAACCGTAATCGGTGTTGGGGGTCTTGCCAAGTTCGCGGAAGTAGCCTTCAGCCCAATCGCCCATCACATTAAAGGCCGCATCGCCATTGACGACGAGTTGGGCCGCATCTTGCCATGAAAGCGAAGCGGAGTCTTCGTTGGCGTAGGTCAGCGCCTTGGCATAGTTTTCAAGGGCAGCGGTCACTTCGGGGCTGCTCCAGTCGGTCTCGCCAGTCCACAAACCGTTGTAGGCATCGGGTCCAAGTGAGCCAAGCAGGACGGTCTCCAACAGGTGCATCTTGGTCCACTGCTCGCCAAGCGCAAGCGGTTGGACACCGGCAGCTTTAAGCGTATCCATCGCGGCGAACCATTCATCCATCGTGGTAGGAACTTCCACCCCGTTGGCTTCAAGCAAGCCGGGGTTATACCACAGCACGTTGGCGCGATGAATGTTGACCGGCACGGAATAGATGTTGCCGTCCTGCGAAATCAACGGGATGAGGGTTTCAGGCATAACCTCAAGCCAGCCTTCGGATTCATAGAGGTCGTTCAGCGGTTCGATTTGGCTGGCGGCGACATAGGTGCCAATCAATTCTTGACCGGCATGACCCTGCCAGCTATCAGGCGGATCGCCAGCCTGTAAGCGGGTAGCGAGCACAGCGCGGGCATTCGTTCCGGCGCCGCCAGCCACGGCTGCATTTATGAATTCGATGTCCGGGTTGGCAGCCTTGAACACAACTTGCATTGCATCAAGACCCGCAGCTTCGCCGCCGCCAGTCCACCAGGAAAAAACTTCTACTTGGCTGGCGGTTGGGGCTTCTTCTGCGGGGGCTTCGGTGGCGGCGGGGGCGCCGCATGCGGCAAGCGCAAGAGATGCAATTGCCAGCAGGCTCAAGAGGGCAAATAACTTTTTGTTCATTCTTCTCTCCTTACAAAATTAGGGGGTAAGAGGTACGGATAAGCCAAAATACGGGTGATAGATTTTTGGGGAAAAGCAAATCACCTCCTTTCAATGGTTACAGGATGCCAAAGCGTATCGTCAACCACTATAGCGATCGCGCCAATTAAACTTGCGTCGGGCCCAAAGGTGGAGAGTTGCACTTCCACCTGTTGACCGATTTCCTGCAAGGAATGCCGCGCTACTGTCTCCTTGATGGCGGGCAACAAATACTTTCCAGCGGCGCTCAACGGACCACCCAGTATCACCTTTTCTGGATTAAAAATGTTGATCAGCCCAGCCAAGCCTTGCCCCATGGCATGCCCTGCTTCGACAAACGAATCAATGGATTCGCGGTCGCCCGCATCCGCCGCCTGCTTAATAAGCGGAATGCTCAACGGCAGGTTGTGTTCCGCCATTAACTGGGGAACAATGCTGGTTCGCTTGACTTCCAACCGCGCCTGCATGCGCTGAATAATTGAATATTGATTGGCATAGGTTTCCCAACAGCCGCGATTTCCGCAGTGACATACATTGTGCGAGGGCTCTGCCATGATGGGAGAATGACCGATCTCGCCTGCGTACCCATTCTTGCCGCGGTATAGATTCCCGTTCAGGAAAAGACCGCCGCCAATACCCACACCTGCAAACACAAAAATAAAATCCTGACATTGCCGCGCTGCGCCGAACAGATGTTCCGCAATCGCTGCCGCGTTGGCATCGTTCTCGACAAACACCCTTAGATTGGTCTGCTCGGAAAAAATTTTCACAAATGGAACGTTGCGCCAATGCAGGTTGGGGGCAAAGACCAAAACTCCTTTGTTTACATCCACCGTTCCAGGTGTGGCGAGGCCTAGCCCTAGGAGCTGATAATTCTTTCGCCGCCCGGTGGTGATTGCTTCTTTTACGATTCGCAGGGTCTGGTTGATCATTTTTTTTTGGTCTTCTGCCGGGTCAGCGTCTTCGCGCTTGTGCCAGACGATGTTGCCAAGAAAATTCGTCACAACGACCGAAACGAAATCCACACCCAGTTCCACGCCAATAATGTGCCCTGCATGTGGGTTGATCTCCAACAATGTTGCAGGACGACCCGTGCCGCCTGTGTTGCTTCCCGTTTCATGCACTAGACCATTTTCGATCAACTCATCCACAAGGCTCGAAACTGTCGATTTATTCAAGCCGGTCATTGCCGCCAACTGCGCGCGCGATAATGGGGCTTGGTTATGAATCAAACGCAATACCTGTGAGAGGTTGGTTTCTCGAACGAAGGTCTGATCAGCAGTGAGTTTCAACTTCATAAAGATTATTTAGTATGTTGTCGCAACAAACTAATTGTATCGATTTTAAGATGATTGTCAAGCAGTTTTTTTCAGTATTTGCGTTGGTAACAAGCTTATACTTAATTTATTGTCCGTATACAGGGTCTAAAACCCCCGCCTTTAGGCGGCAGTTTTCAACACCACAATAGCGTAAAATAGACAAATGCCAGAATATCGAAAAGGTTCGCACACCGTATATGAC
>JACAEP010000059.1 GCA_013388795.1 Chloroflexota bacterium
ATCAACATCAACTCGCTGGAAGATAAAACTCTCGGAGAACGCATGCTGAACGAGTTGGCGGAGTTGGAATCGGCGGCGGATAAACTTGAAGGGGAGATGCAGGTTGTGATGAAGGAAAGAGGCGGAATTTAATCCTCCTTGCCGATCCGGAATGACTTGTGTATAATCGCGCCATTCAAACGCTTGGATGGGAACGAGTAAATTTATGCAGATGCCAGCGAGTCCGCAATTTGGTGCAAGGCGGACCATCGAAGTAAATTGAAAATCCTCCCGGAGCCGTGAACTGAAATCGGGAAATTCCTGAGAGTAGGGAATCCGAGGTTGTTCCTCGTTATCGGAACAGGATGATGCTTGTCGTCCAATGAGCGTCCATCTTCGGATGGAAATCAGAGTGGTACCGCGTGAGCAATGCTCTCGTCTCTGTGTGAGATGAGAGTTTTTTTGTTAATTTGCACAGTAGGGGCGACCCGTCCAAACCTTTCATGGCATCATTGCGCCATGGGAGGGTCGCCCTTGCCAATAAAGGGCGACCCTTTCTTTCAGATTTGGGTTCTAGTGAGACCCTGACGGGTCGCCCCTACGAAATGTCCGGTATAAAGGAGTAAGAATGTTCAAAGCCGTAAACCCAAAACTCGATGTGCCTGCGATGGAGGACAACGTCCTCAAATTCTGGAAAAAACAGGAGATTTTCAAGAAGACCGTTGAGCAGAGACAGGGCAATCCTGAATATGTATTCTATGAAGGACCGCCCACCGCCAATGGACGTCCCGGCGTGCATCACGTGCTCGTGCGCGCGTTCAAGGATATGTTCCCGCGTTACAAGATCATGCGCGGATACCACGTCTCGCGCCGCGGCGGGTGGGATACGCACGGCTTGCCGGTGGAGATCGAAGTGGAGAAGCAGCTTGGCTTCACCAACAAACAGCAGATCGAAGAGTACGGCATCGACAAGTTCAACGAACTGTGCAAGAAATCCGTCTTCAACTACATCCAGGACTGGGAACGGTTGACCGACCGCATCGCTTTCTGGGTGGATATGGATACCGCCTATGTGACCTACACCAACGACTTCATCGAGTCGGTGTGGTGGATCTTGAAAAACTTCTGGGAGAAGGACCTGCTCTTCAAGGGCTACAAGATCGTGCCGTACTGCCCGCGCTGTGGCACGCCTCTCTCCGACCATGAAGTGGCGCTCGGCTACGACGAAGCGACCGACCCCTCGGTCTTTGTGCGCTTCCCGCTTGTGGACAAACCCGATACATCCTTCCTCGTGTGGACAACCACCCCGTGGACCCTGCCTGCCAACGTCGCCATCGCCGCGCACCCCGAAGTGGATTATGTAACTGTAGAGCGAAATCACAACGGTTTGACCGAAAAACTCATCCTTGCCAAATCGCTTGTAGAGAAAGTCTTCCGCGCCGAAGAAGTAAAGGTTCTCGATACGTTCAAGGGCAAAAAATTGAAGGGCATGAAATACAAACCGCTCTTTACCTTTGTGCCTTTGGAGAAACCCGCGCACTTCGTCGTGATGGGAGATTTCGTCACCACCGAAGACGGCACGGGACTCGTGCATCAGGCTCCCGCATTCGGCGCGGAAGATATGGAGATGGCGAAGCAGCACGATTTACCCGTTTTGCTCACCGTGCAGCCCGACGGCACATTCATCCCGGAGATCACCCCTTGGCGCGGAGTCTTCGTCAAAGACGCCGACCCGCTCATTATTCAGGAATTGGAATCGCGCGGATTGATGTTCCGCTCCGAGAAATATACGCACACTTATCCGTTCTGCTGGCGTTGCCATACGCCGCTGTTGTATTACGCGCGCGAGTCGTGGTACATCCGCACCAGCGCGAAGAAGGATGATCTCGTCAAACTGAACAAGACCATCAACTGGGTTCCCGACCACATCAAGAACGGACGCTTCGGCAACTGGCTCGAAAACAACATTGACTGGTCGCTCAGCCGCGAACGCTATTGGGGCACGCCGCTGCCGGTTTGGGAATGTGACGATTGCCATGCGCGAGAGTGCGTCGGCTCGGTGAAGGAACTTTCCGAAAAGGCGGGGCGCGACCTGACCGATCTTGACCTGCACCGCCCGCACGTGGATAACGTCCACTGGAAGTGTGACAAATGCGGCGGCAGGATGACGCGTGTCAAAGACCTGATCGACGTGTGGTTCGACTCAGGTTCGATGCCGTACGCTCAGTGGCATTATCCGTTCGAGAATCAGGAAAAGTTTGAATCGCAGTATCCCGCTGATTACATCTGTGAAGCGGTCGATCAGACTCGCGGTTGGTTCTATTCATTGCACGCCATCTCAACCCTTCTCAATGACCAGGTTTCGTTCAAGAACGTGATCTGCCTCGGGCACATCCAGGATGCGGAGGGACGCAAGATGTCCAAGTCGCTGGGCAACATCGTTCAGCCGTGGGATGTGATCAACGAACATGGCGCGGATGCGCTGCGCTGGTATCTCTACACCGCTTCGCCTCCGGGACAGGAACGCCGCTTCTCTTCCGATTTAGTCGGGGATGTGATCCGCAGCTTTACGCTTACGCTGTGGAATGTGTACTCGTTCTTTGTGACCTACGCCAACCTCGACAAGCCGCAGGCATTGACCGTTACCGCGCCGACCAATGATCTCGATCGTTGGCTGTTATCAGAATTGAATGTGTTGGTGCGCGATGTGACCAAAGCCTACGAAGAATACGATGTGACCAACGCCACGCGCCCGGTGGAGAAATTCGTCGAGACGCTTTCGACCTGGTATGTGCGCCGCTCGCGCCGCCGTTTTTGGAAGAACGAATCGAGCGCGGACAAGCAATCGGCGTATTCCACGCTGTACACGGCGTTGACCACGGTTGCGAAACTGATCGCGCCTGCCATGCCCTTCATCGCGGAGGAGTTGTACCAGAACCTCGTCCGCTCGGTGGATGAGTCCGCGCCGGAGTCAGTGCATTTGGCGGAGTGGCCCGCTGTGATGGAAGAGTTGATTGACGAATCGCTCAACCGCGAAATGGAACTGGTGATGAAGCTGGTCTCGCTTGGTCACTCGGCGCGGCAGAAGGCGAATCGCAAGGTGCGCCAGCCGCTGTCAGAAGCCGCCTTCTCGGTTGGGAATGTGTCGGAACGCGACGCCCTGCTCAAGAACGCGGATGTGGTTCAGGATGAGTTGAACGTCAAGCAAGTGCGCTTGTTGGATGCGGCTACAGAGGCGGTGTCTCACTCGGTCAAGCCGCTGCCCAAGCAGTTGGGTCAAAAATACGGCAACAAGTTCCCGGTCATCCAGAAGGCGATTTTGGCGATGAATGCCGAGGAGGTGGCTAAAGCCTTATTGACTGGCAACCCGCTTGAAGTTAAAGCCGGAGGCGAGGTTTTTCATATCCTCTCCGATGAAGTGGAAGTGAAGGCGCTCGCAAAAGAAGGCTTTGCCGTCGCTGAAGATGGCGCGTATGTGGCGGCGCTCGTCACCACACTCACGCCGGAACTGGTCGCCGAAGGTCTGGCGCGTGAATTCGTCCGCCGCGCGCAAGACCTGCGCAAGACTGCCGACCTGGACGTTGCCGACCGCATCGAATTGTTCGTGGAAGCCAGCGCCGGGTTGAAGACGGCGCTTGAAACGCACGCGGATTACGTCAAAGCCGAGACGCTGGCGGTGAAGTTGAATTTCGCTGCCGCGCCCGCGAATGCTTCTGTGGTGGAGGATGAGTTTGATGGCGAAAAGGTGAAGGTGGGCTTGGTGAAGAATTAGCTTTTCGATAGCCCTCAGCGTCCTACCGGCATTGAGGGCTATCGAGTGGTCTTACCTCATTTGTCAAACCTATTAATGGTTGTACCTGAATCACCCTCCATTTATTGTCCGTATACAGGGTCTAAAACCCCCGCCTTTAGGCGGCAGTTTTCAACACCACAATAGCGTAAAATAGACAAATGCCAGAATATCGAAAAGGTTCGCACACCGTATATGAC
>JACAEP010000067.1 GCA_013388795.1 Chloroflexota bacterium
ACATGGATTTCGGCATTGGCATACGGCCAGGCGACGGCGACTAGGATGGTTTCGGTCATGGTGGAACTCCGTTCTTCGATATTCGGGATTCGATATTCGATGTTCAAATATCGGCTTTTTTCAAACAAAAAGGCTGTCCGCGAAATGGACAGCCCGGTGTTTCAGGGTTGAAAACCTATGCTTTCCACTTGGCGCAGAGGGACATTTCCATTTGCATGGACATCAACATGGTCATTGGCGCCATTGGGAAAGCAGAAGTGTATTGCATGGGCGTTATTTTAGGCAGAGGCGGGCGCTTTGTCAATGGCGGGTTTGGGTTTCATGGTTTGTGCAATAAAAAGGAAGGCCAATACCAAAACCGTTGTAGCAAGGCTCCATAGGTCTTTGTCAGTGAAGGCTTGCTGGACGAGGGCAAAGAACGAGACGGCATCCAAAACGATCAGGAAGAGGGTGGCCGTTAAGTACCTTTTACTTTTTTCGACCATGGTGCCAAGTATCCAGAGAATAGGCAGCACATATAGGATCTGGTCATATGCCCATAAATAAAGAGTCGATCCAAATGCGACAGGAAGAATGAAGTTGAATACCTGCCAATTTGTCATTTTGTTCTGGTTGCGCCAGAGAAAATAAGCAGTAATGCCCAGCAGGGAAACCATGACGGTACTGCCAAGAAGGGAATAGCAAATTGAATTCCCGTTACAGGCAAGGTAGGAAAAACTCCACACATTCGATTGCGCCCCCAGCCTACGGTCGAAAGCGGCTTCGCTGCTTCGACGGAAGGTCATCAGCCAGTCTGGGTCTACAACAAGCCCAACAATCAAGAGTATCAACCCGCCAATGGCAACCCCAAAGATTGCCTTCCATTGCCGCCGCATGAGGAAGACCAATCCGAGCAGGAAGAGAATGGTTCCTCCCTGTGAAGGCTTAAGCATGGTGAGCGAGAGCAAAATTCCGGCGGGGAAGAGGCGGTTTTCATCTAAAAAATGAAGGGCTCCAAAAATAAAAAGCAGAGTCAACGGCCCCAGTGCGCCGACCTGCAAGGTCAAAAAGATGGGGCCAAAGAACAAAAGGAAGCACATGACTGGCGCCAGCAGTCGGTCATGTGCTGTGCTATTCCAGCGTTTGAGTAGAAAGTAAACGACCAGCGCAATGCTTATCTGGCTTAGCCACTGCCAGGTGAAATATGCCTGCCCAACAGATAAGAGACCAAGCGGGGTTAGAAATACGGCAAGCGGCAATGGGTATAGGAAGGTTGGCTCTCTGGGTGTGACATTCCCATAAATCGTATGCCCATTCTCCCAATGTTCCGCATTGTAGGGGCTTTTTCCTTCTAGAATTAGTTTGCCTGAAAGCCAAAAAACAAAGAAATTGGATTTGTAATAATTTTGAGTGATGTAGTTCTGCGTTGCGCGCCATTGAAATAAAGCGGCGAGCAATGCCAATGTGATGAGTAAACCCAAACTTTTGGTGGCTGCCCGCATATGAATGTTACTTCAACAAATCCTTTAACTTCGCGAAGGGCGAATCGGGTTCTTCGGGGCGGTGACCGCAATCTTTCTCGTTGAGGTTCTGTCCGCATTCCATGCACAGACCGAGACAGTCAGGCTTGCAAATGGGGTTAATGGGCACCTCGAGCAGCGCATACTCGCGCAGAAGTTCTTCCACATCCAACTGGGCATCTTCGGGCAGCAGCAAGCCGGAATCGGTGACCGAACGCTGGTCGAAGGCGTACATTTCGGTGAATTCCCATTCAAGGTCTTGTACAAAGTCGGTGAGGCAGCGCGAGCAGGTGACAGTTGTTTCGGCGTTGAATTTTCCCTGGGCGATCAATCCCTGTGGGGTTTTGCCAACATTTACGTTGCCTTCAAGATTACGCAGTTCGAGGTCGCCGCTAAGCACAACCTTTTCGAACTCGAAGGGAAAATCGTGGTTATAACCGACTTCTTCATGAATAATGAAGCCGACGTTAAAGCGGAAGGGTTTACGAGGGTTGGGCATAATGGAAATAATGAAGGCTGAATGCAGAATGATGCATTGAAAACCGATTCATCAACTATATTTTTCTATCCACAATATACTTTGCCAGATTTTCCAGCGCATCGCGTTCGGCGCAGGCGGGTATTTCTTCGAGTCTGGCGAGGGCGCGGTCTATGTGCTGTTCGGCTTCGACCATGGCTTTCTTGGTGCAGCTGCTTGAGCGGATCTTTTCCACGAGGCGGGTCATATTCTCGTTGTTGGTCCAGCCGCCATTGGGCAGGGAGAGTATATCCACGTCGTCGGGATTGATCTCAGCGAAGTAAATGGCTGGGAGGGTGACCAGGCCGTTCAGTAGGTCTGAGCCGAGTGGTTTGCCTACGGCTGCCTGATCGCCATTGAAGTCCAGAATATCATCCACGATCTGGAATGCCATGCCAATCTGATATCCGAAATCTCGCATGGCTTCGATGGCGTCGTCGCTGGCCGGGCTGACCATTGCTGCGGCGCGGGCAGTCATTTCGAAAAGGGAGGCGGTTTTGGCGTAAATGCGCTTGTAATAATTATCGCGGCTGATCAGCCCGCGCGAGGTGAACATTTGAGTCAATTCGCCGTTGACGATGATCGCCAAGGTTTCAGAGAACAACTTCATCAAGGGCAGGTAGTCTGTATCGGCGGCGAGTTTGGCGGCACGGGCAAAGAGAAAGTCACCGGTTAATACGGTGGCAGGTGGCGACCAGCGCGCATTCAGGGTGGGCGTGCCGCGGCGCAAGAGTGAGCCGTCAATTAAGTCATCATGGACCAGGGTGGCAGTGTGCAAGAGTTCCACCGCGGCGCCGAGGTTGATGAGCTTTTCCAGCGAGGCACCCAGCATATTGCCCACGAGCATGCCCAAAGTCGGGCGGATGCGCTTTCCTCCGGCAGAGAGGAGGTGTTCTAAAGCAGCACGCAGGTCAGGGTGGCTTTCATCGGCCTGAATCCGCATGCGATCTTCAATAAGTTTTATTTCTTCTGTAACGGGTGAAAGAAAGGTTACCGAGTTCAAGTCAATCTCCCCATGCGAAGAGCCGTTTTGCATTGGCAGTGGTAATTTGGGCGATCTCCGCAGGGCTTTTGGAATGGATTTCTGCTATTTTATCAGCAATATGAACGACGTAGGCGGGCTCATTTCTTTTACCCCGATGGGGGGCAGGTGTAAGGTATGGACCGTCCGTCTCGATTAGCAGGCGGTCGAGTGGCAGCTGCGAAATGACTTCACGCTTCTTTTCCGCGCTTGGGTACGTCACCGGACCCGTAACGCCGAGGTAGAAATTCAGTGCCAGTGCCTTTTGGGCGGTTTCGAGTGTGCCATTGAAGGAGTGCAAAACGCCGGGTTTTTCACGCAGTTCTCCGCTTAAGCCGTTTTGCCATTCGGTCAAAATCTCCAGCAGGTCTACCGAAGCTTCACCGAACCAGGCATCGTCCTGTTCGCGCATGTGCAGCACCACGGGTTTATTCACTTCTTGTGCGAATACCAAATGTTGCTTGAGGGCTTCCCGTTGAAAGGCACGTTTCTCGGGCTCTTTGACCCAATAATAGTCAATGCCGATCTCGCCAATCGCAACCACTTTTGGATGCTTCGCCAGTTCCTTCACTTGCTGGAAGGTTTTTTCGGAGAACTCGTCCAACTCTGTCGGATGGAAGCCGACGCCCGCATACACCATCGGGTTCGACTCTGCCAACTTCAGCGCCTCTTTGCTGGACCTGTGATGGAGTCCGGGGACCAGAACCTTTACCAACCCTGCATCTTTCGCACGATGGATCACTTCTGCGCGGTCAGCGTTGTATTTATGATAATCAAGATGACAGTGCGTGTCAGTCAATTGCATAGCGTTGGCATTATAACAGTCTGAATTTGGTGCAAAATATTAAATGGATGATTTTTACAAAATAAGTGAGGTATTGGTGACATTCGTCTGGTGCTTTGCTCGAATTGACCAATGCCCTTCATCGTTTTATAGTTTTGATAGAACATAAAAATAGGATAACAAATGAAAAAGACTTTACATACCCTCATCATCATTGCTCTTTTGTCCCTGCTTGTACTTCCAGCAAAGTCCGCTCACGCCGACGTTGCTCCGCCAGAGAGCGTCCCCGGCTCGAACCTTGTACCCGGCGGCGAATCGACCCAAGTGCGCATGATGATGGCAGAGACGGTCACTCTCACCGTCTCTCAAGACCCGGCAGATGAAGAGGGCGCTGTCGCCGAAACGCGAGCCATCTTCACCATGCGCAATTTGGGCACGGTAGAAGAGAAGATGGCAGTTCGTTTTCCACTCTCATTTTTCAATGGCGGTTCAGATGGTTTCTTCAATTTCCCTGAGATCCCTTCCATTGCAGTAAAGGTTAATGGGAAACCTGTCCCAACAAGAAATGAAATGCAGCCTTTCCTCTCTACGGAGATGGGCAGAAGCTCAGAGCGCGAAGAGATTCCCTGGGCGGTCTTTGATGTGACCTTCCCGCCGGATCAAGATGTGATGATCGAGGTCGTATACAACGTCAATGGATTTGGCTACTATCCATATGAAGTTTTCAAATACGTCCTCGAAACCGGCGCTGGTTGGAATGGAACAATTGGCAGTGCCGAAATTATCTTGCGCCTGCCCTACGAAGCCAACACCTACAACGTCTGGACGGAAGGTGTGCAAGGCTATGGCGATGCCACTCCCGGCGGCGTATTTAGCGGAAATGAAGTCCGCTGGAAGTTCACCGAGTTGGAACCAACCTTTGAAAATAATCTGCAATTCGTGATCGTGACTCCCTCTGCTTGGAACAAAGTGCTCACAGAGGATGCGAACATTACCAAGAATCGCGACGATGGCGAAGCCTGGGGCAGGCTGGGCAAAGCCTACAAAGACCTTATTTTGATGCGGCATGGCGGCATCCGCACCGACTCTGCTGGGCAGGGCATGTTCGAACTCAGCCGCAGTGCTTATGAAACTTGTCTTGGCATTTTGCCTCACGACCCGCTTTGGTTGTATGGGTCGGCTGAATTGCTGTGGTCTCAATATTATTACAATCATTATTTGATGTGGCAGCCCGACACCCAAAATCTTTTATCCACCACATTGGCTCGGCTTCAAACTGCGCTTAAACTTGACCCAAATCTTCAACTAGCAAAAGATCTATTGCTTCAGATCAATTACTCTATACCGGATGCGGTTCAACAAAATGAAGATGGCAGTTTCACTCTTCTTGGTCTGACGGCTACACCGGTTCCACCTACGCCTTGGGTTGCTACAGCCACCCCAACCTTGGTTCCCGCCGCTGCCACTCCAACGGCTACCTTCACGATGGGCGTTAATACCCCCGAACCGGTTTCTACGCTAACTTCGTTCTGCGGAAGCGCCTTTCTCCTCCCGGCTTTATTGTCCGTATACAGGGTCTAAAACCCCCGCCTTTAGGCGGCAGTTTTCAACACCACAATAGCGTAAAATAGACAAATGCCAGAATATCGAAAAGGTTCGCACACCGTATATGAC
>JACAEP010000068.1 GCA_013388795.1 Chloroflexota bacterium
GTCATATACGGTGTGCGAACCTTTTCGATATTCTGGCATTTGTCTATTTTACGCTATTGTGGTGTTGAAAACTGCCGCCTAAAGGCGGGGGTTTTAGACCCTGTATACGGACAATAAAGATATAGAAGGGATAGGCAACAAAAGTGGTCTTACTCAAGTTTTGTTTCATGCGCTTATTCTACTCCCCCATATCCAACCGCCATATTGTCCGAACGGACAATGTCCGCTTTTGCCCTGAATGGACGATGTGGAAGGGAAGGCAAACCAATAGAATGCAAGGTATCAGTAATCAGTGAATAGTAATCAGTTCCGACAATCACTAATCACCAATTACCAATCTCCAATCTCCAAAAGGATTTCCCATGAACAAATACCTCTACCTCACCATCGCCGCCATCCTCGGTTTATTCATCGGCGGCAAATGGAACTTACCGCTCGCGGCGTGGATCGCCCCGCTCTTCGTCTTGCGCTTCTTCCGCGAAAGCGACAAAGCCGGACGCAGTTTCCTTTTGCTTTGGGTGATCTCCGCCATCCCCACCATCATCTCATGGCAAGGCGCAACCTTCATGTCCAAAATTCATCCGCTCGCCGAAGTCGGCTTCTTTCTGCTCACCACGCCGCTCGGTTTGCTGCCCTACGTCATCGACCGTCTCTACTATCGCCGCTTTGGCAACACCGCCTGGCTGACTCTCGTCTTCCCCATCGCCAACACCGCCATCGACTTTTTCTCCGCCAGCGGCAGTCCCTTCGGCACGTTCGGCGCAATGGCATATTCGCAGCGCGATTTCCTACCCGCCATGCAAATCGTTTCGGTGACGGGGCTATGGGGCGTGACCTTTGTGATGAGTTGGTTCGCCAGCCTTGCCAATCATTTTTTGGATAAAAAACCCGCGTCTCTTTCGTGGACTTTTGCCGGGGCACTCGCCCTCATCCTTTCTCTCAGCCTCGGCAGGACTCTGCGACCCGCCCAGCCCGAACAGACTGCCCAGATCGCGGGCTTCTCGCTCCCAGCGGGGAAACTGACCGAAGTAATGAATCAGTTTTCAGATGGGAACGAAGCGGTCATCTCCGACTTGCACGCGGACGAGTTGAAACAGATCCGCTTGCTGGCAGAAGATGGCACGAACATCGTCGTCTTGCAAGAAGGTGCGGGCATGGGAAGTTCGGAGCAGGTTGCAAAACTCATTGCGGACGCATCTGCGCTTGCCAAAGAAAAAGGGATTTACATTGTGCTGCCCACGTTTGACTTTGGCACAACACCTGCTGAAAACAAAGTTCACATCATCGACCCGAACGGCGAAATCGTGCTGACGCATGTCAAATATGGCGGCAACGATTTTGAAGGCTCGCTCAAAGGCGACGGCGCTCTGCAAACGATCGACACACCTTACGGCAAACTCAGCGCCGTCATCTGCTGGGACGCTGACTTCCCGAACGTGCTCAAACAAGCTGGCGAACAAGATGTGGACTTGCTCTTCATCCCATCCAACGACTGGCGCGAAGTGAAAGACATTCACGCGGGCATGGCAACCTTCCGCGCCGTGGAAAACGGCATGAGCATCTTCCGTCAAACCGGCGAAGGCGTGTCGATGGTGACGAATGCATATGGCAAGGTCATCAACCGCGTGGACATGTTCGAAGAAAATACCAGCGGCTTCACCGGCATTCAAAACGTCCAAACTCCCATCGGGTCTGTCAACACACTGTATCCTACCGTTGGCGATGGCGTTGGCAATGTGATGTTGCTCGGCTTGGTGGGGTTGTTAATCGGGTTGTGGGTGACGAGGAAAAAATAATAGAAAGTAGAAAGTGGGGAGTGGACTTTCCACTTTCCACTTTCTACTTTCCACTCCCATCTGTTTTACAATACCCTCATGGATGACAACCTTCTAGCCATCCTCCAATTCCTCCTCTCCCGCCTCGAACGCATCTCCGCTGATTCATCGGTGGCGTACCGCGCCAGCGGAGTGAGAGGGTCAATGCTGAGGATGGTGGAAAAGCTCGAAGCGGGCAGATCCGTTTCAAGTCAGGATGTGAAGCGGTTGGTAGACAGTGCATATTATCTCCTTGAAAAAGCGGCGGAAGAAAAAATCCGATAAACAAAAAGAGCTTCATCCGCGTAGATGAGGCTCTTTTTGTTTGACCAGGCTTGAAGTCAGGCTTGAGGCGTTTTTTCTTCGGTGGGAATCGCATCCGGCAATTCATCCTCCAAATTGCGAATGCGCGGATTGGCGAACACCATCACGCTGATGAGAATACCGACCAAGCCGGAGATGATGAACATCAGACCAACGCCGCGCCCGGCACCCGTCCCAAGAATTTGACCGACGAAGGTGTTGGCAAGTGCGCCGCCATCCATGAGCAGCGGCTCGAAGAATTTATCGGCAAGCGGACCGGCAGTGAGGAAGGCGATGGGCATCATGGATTGCGAAATGGCAGAGCGGACGGAGAAGACACGTCCCTGAACATCACGCGCCACCTTGGTTTGGAAGACGACCTGACTGTTGCCGCTCGCCAGCGGGACGGCGAACATCAGGATGAAGATCCCCCCGCCAATAAACCACGGATTGGGCTGCAAGCCTGCAAACACCAAACCTGTTACACCGAGCAAAATAAAACCGATGGCAGTGGGAATGCGGCGTTTGGCTCCGCCCCATGCGCTCATGATGATACTGCCCGCCAACATGCCCACGCCCATTACGGTTTGGATGAGTCCCAGCACGTCGGCGGTGAAGCGGCTCAAGACCATTGGGATGAGCAGAACCGCAGACCAGTTGAGCAGGAAGTTCACCATCGCATAATACAACAGCAGACCGAAGAGACCCTTGCGCTCGCGCAGGTAATTCCAGCCGAATGCCATATCCTGCCAGATGTTCGAGTCTTTATGTTCTGGCGCGAGTTCCGGCTGGGGAATTCGGACAAAGATCAACGCGGCGATGGCGAAGAAGAAGGTCACGAAGTCGATCATGATGATCCCGTTCAAGCCGATGAAGACGAACAACGCACCCGCCATCACAGGCGTGAGCACGGATGAGAGGGCTTGTCCCATCTGTGCCATGCCGTTGGCGCTGCCGAGTTTTTCCTTCGGCACGATCATCGAAATGGAAGCGGTATAGGCTGGCTCTTGAAACGCGCTAAGGATGGAGCCCAGCACAGAGACGAGATAGATATGCCACAACTGCAAATTGCCCGCACCCAACATGATGAAGATAAAGAGGGTCAGCAATGCGTTGAGCACATCTGCCGCGATCATGATGAAACGGCGGTTGAAACGGTCCGCGATGGAACCTGCAACCGGGAGCAGGAAGGTGCGCGGGAGAGAACCGAGCAACACGGTGATGGCAAATGGCGTGGCTTGCTTGGTCTGGTCGTAGATCCAAACGCCGAGGGCGAACTGGGTCAGACCCGAACCGAGCAAGGAGATGAGTTGTCCGACCCAGATGGTAAAGAAGGTTTTCATATCTTTCGGGGTTTCGGTCGCAGCAAGTACTGATAAAGTTGTCATTTCTTTTTGCCTTTCTTCACATTCTTGTCAAAATAAAAACTCGGATAAAACGCAACAGTTAAAGCATACGGTTGATCTGCGGGTTTCGAGGCGGCATCTTCCGCTTCAAATTCCTGGATGAGCTTTACCAACCGTTCTTGAAATTCAGTGATCCGTTTTTCGGAGACACTGCTGACCACGCGGTTGATGATGATACGCCGCGGCGTTTCATCCGCGCCCTGATCCAACTGGAATTGCCGCGCCTGTAAACTGCGCAGCAGGTCCTCGCGGGTGGCGTCAATGGTGGAGGAGAGCAGGATGTTGATCGGCTCGTTGCCGCCCTCCTTCGAGAACTTGAACAACGAAGGATCCACATCCAAAACATGCGCCGCGGATTTATAGGTCTTCTCCTGCATGTTGGCGACCATGCGCGTCTCTGCCACTTCGATGAAGCCCAGTTTTTCCAGCGCGCCGAAGTGATAATACAGTTTGCTCGGTGCCAGCCCCAGCTTCTCCGCCACCTGTTTAACGGTGAGCGGCTGGTTCTCGAGCAGCTCCATGATCTGCACCCGCAACGGGTCTGAGATGGCACGCAAAGTTTTGAGGTCCGAAATGTGAAAGCGTTTTTTCTCTACTTTTTCCTTTTTCATTAGAAAATTCCTTTTATCATTAAAATATTTTTAAATGATACGTCGTACTTTATCGAAAAAGGATTTTTTGTCAAGAGGCAAAATCCCCCACCCATGGGAATCAAAAAGGACCTGACGGGCTGAAACCTGTCAGGTCCTTCCAAGTCAACTCACTGCGCTTTTACCACGCTGAATTTTTCTTTGCCGATCTTGTAGTTGCCACTGTGTTTGAGCACCTGGTCGACAACATCTTCGGGAATGTCCACGAACGAGATTTTCTCCTCGATGCGGATCTTGCCGATGATGTTGCCGGGGATGTTGGCGTGGAAGGCGATCTGCCCGACGATGTCGTTCGGGCGGATGTTGTGCGCCCGGCCTTTGTTGATCTTGCAGCGGACCATGCCCTCCTCGTGGGCGCGGCTGCCTTTGACCCGTTGCTTGTCTCCGAAACGCCCGGGCTTTTCCCTGCGCCCAAACGCAGGTTTACCACCGCGTGACAAATCGCGGTGTTCGTCTGTGACCTGCGCCACTTCCGCAATCGGTCTTTGCTTTTCATCGCCGCGTGAGATTTTGATGGCGGCGGCGGCGATGTTCATTACATCGTGACCGGCGTCGATCAATTCCTGCACCATTTCGAGTTCGCGCTTGAAGCGTCCGCGACCGAGCCAGACCTTGAGTTTCTCCACCACCTGCGCTTCGCGGTGCTTGGTGATTTCTTCAGCCGTGGGCAGTTCCATCTGTTTGACTTGCTGCTTGGTGAGCGCTTCCACTTCGCGCATTCGGCGCTTCTCTTTGGGAGAAAGCAGCGTAATGGCAACACCGGTTTTGCCCGCCCGCCCGGTACGACCGATGCGGTGGACATAGACTTCAGCATCGTCGGGCAGGTGATAGTTGAAAACGTGCGAGATGTCGTCAATGTCCAAGCCGCGCGCGGCAACATCGGTGGCGACGAGCACTTTCAACTGATTGGCGCGGAAACGTCCCAGCACGCGCTCGCGGGCTTGCTGATCCAAATCGCCGTGAATGGCTTCAGCGGGGATTCCGCGAATGACGAGTTCGTTGGCAAGGTTGCTGGTCTCGGCTCGGGTGCGGGCGAAGATCAACGCGCTGTGGATCGGCTCAATTTCAAAAAGGCGGGTGAGCGCGTTGGTTTTGTGACTTTCATGCACAAGGTAGTAACGTTGCTCGATGGCTGCGGCGGTGAGCGTGCTTCGTTTCACGGCAACCGTTTGCGGGTCCCGCATGAAGCGCTCTGCCAGTTTGCGAATCCGCGCGGGCATGGTGGCGCTGAATAAAGCCGTCTGACGCTCGGCTGGTGTCGTATCCAAAATCTTTTCGACTTCTTCGACGAATCCCATGTTGAGCATTTCATCCGCTTCATCCAGGACGACGGTCTTGATTCCGTTGAGGAAGAGGACTCTACGCTCGAGCAAATCGTTGAGACGCCCCGGCGTGCCGACGACAATATCCACGCCGCGCTGGAGACTGCTGATCTGCGGACCGTACGGCTGCCCGCCATAGACAGCCAGCACACGCACATGCAAATGCTTGCCATACTCGTTCATCGAGTCAGCGACTTGCAAGGCAAGCTCACGCGTGGGCGCAAGGATGAGCGCCTGCGGATTCTTTTGTTTGACGAAATTGTTGAGAATGGGGAGGGCAAAGGCGGCGGTTTTGCCTGTGCCGGTTTGGGCTTGACCGACCACGTCCACGCCGGTGAGCATGAGAGGGATCATACCTGCTTGAATGGGAGTCGGCTCAGAATAGCCGAGTTCGGTGATTGCCTGCATGATTTCATCACGCAGGTTGAGGGAAGAAAAATCGGTTGTCATTGTTATCCTTTTGTTCCGTCTTGCGAAGAGGGCGCTTTTCGCGGCGAAACAACCTCATGAACAAGCCTGAGATTGCTTCGGGCTAGCCCCTCGCAATGACGAAAAATATACGGGATGTTTTGACAACTCTTTCAATGATTCTTCCTGCTCAACAAGGTTTGCTTTTGCAAGCAGACCCGCCCAACAAAAAAGCCCGGGAGGTTTCCACGGGCTACTTACTCAGAGCGATCAAAACAAGGTCCCAGAAATACAGCAGGCGTTAGTGTACCACAGAAATCGGCAGGGCAAATAGGCTGATGGTTAGATCGTCATCAACACGATGGCGGTCAGGGCAGACACAATGCCGATCCACTGATTGCGGGTGAGTCGTTCGTGAAGGAAGACCCACGCCAGCATCACCGTCGAACCGGGGTAAAGGGCGCTTAACACAGAAGCGACATCCAACCGCCCGGCTTGGGCGGCGAGGATGAAAAAGCCGTTGCCGGTCAGGTCGAGGATGCCGTTCAAGCCAATAACGGGCAAAGCGGACATATCGGTGATGCGGAAGGACGTTTGGGTGATGAGCATGTAGCCCATTAAAAGCAGAACACTGGCGGTACGTGAGGCGACCATGGGCCAGAAGATATGTCCATTGCCGGTGGCGTTGTGCATGAGCACAAAGTAGAAGCCAAACCCCATGCCTGCAAGCAGAGGCAGTTTCAAGTCCGAAAGATGCGAGAGGAGATCACTCACGCCGCCTTCGCCCTGGGAGACCATCCACACCGCAAAGAGCGCAAAAGCAAATCCGATCAGGGTTAAAGTTTCGGGCAAGCCCTCGGTGAGCGAACCCGCCAGCACAGGCAATGCTGCTGCCAATAAGGCAGAGACGGGCGCGGCAATGCTCATCAATCCACGCGCCATGGCGGCATACAACAATAACAAACCGACACAGCCAAACATACCCGCCAGGGTGGCAAACAAAATGCTGGCAAATGCCGGAAAGATTTCACCGCTAACAAGGGCAGTAATCACCACGGCGATCAGCCCAACGATCGAAGCATAAAATACAGTGCAGGCTGCGCCCACTTTGCGTGTGCCCAGCCCGCCTGTAAAATCACCCGCGCCCCAGGTGAGCGCAGAAAGTAGACCAAAGACAATTGAAAGCAAGATCGTCTCCTTATTGGTGTGCGCGATTATACCGGAACAAACTTGCAGGGCGCTTGAAATAATAGATAAGGAAATCGTCAAATGTTTCTTTATAGATATTGACCGGCTGACCGCTGACGGCAGGTTGCGGTCGGCCGGTGGGATTAAATTTCTTTTGGCGTTCTACTTAGATGAAAACGATCAACTATCCATAGAATTTCGAGTATGATGGGCAGAAGTCTGATAAATTGAGAGGAGCGAAACCATGCCAAAGAAAGCCAAACGCGCCCGCGATATAGAGAAGGTTTATTCGGTAAAGAAGTTCGTCGAGAAACTGCGCCGCCTTGCCGATGCGCTCGAAGCAGAAGAACAGTTCCGCATTCAGGTGGCGGGCAAACGAGTGACCGTTCCCAAAGACGCCCAGATCAGCGTTGAGCATGAACGCGGGGATGGGGAAGAAGAGATCGAATTTCAGTTGAAGTGGGAGTATTAGTACTTTCGGCTGATCGCGCAAACCGTGTTCGCCGCGTACAATAAAATCATATTACTGGTATTTTTATTGGTAGGAGAGAGTTGACGAGGCCGCCCTTCATGGGCGACCTCGTCGTTTTAATTTCTCTAACACTTCTCTAACTTCCCCTCCCTTGACCAAAACTTAACTCAGGCATAAATTTAAGCCCGCTTAACTAAAAAGAAGGCTTATTTATGTCCAAACCCTCCCCCTTCACCCAATCCCTGCGTTCATGGATGGATATATTCATGCACCGTTCCATGCGCGGCTGGATGACCTTCGCCAAGACCACCGGGCTTTCGATGCCGCAATTCAGCATATTGATGCAGCTGCATCACAAAGGCGTCTGCGGCATGTCGGAGATCAGTGAACGCTTCGACATCACCAACGCGGCGGCGAGTCAACTGGCAGAAAAACTTGTACAAAGCGGTTACATTGAACGCGCCGAAGATCCAAATGACCGCCGCGCAAAAATGTTGCAACTCAC
>JACAEP010000014.1 GCA_013388795.1 Chloroflexota bacterium
CAGCGCGTGAGCGAGATGGTGGCGTATGCGAAGTCGCTGTGTGCCGATGTCGAGTTCAGCCCCGAAGATGCGGGACGCTCGGAGCCTGAATTTTTGTATGTGGTTTTGGGTGAAGCCATCAAAGCTGGTGCAACGACGTTGAACATTCCTGACACGGTCGGCTATACCACGCCGGATGAATTTTATAAACTCATTGACGGCATCATCAAGAACACGCCGGGGATGCATGAAGGTATTACGGTTTCTGTGCATTGCCATGATGATTTGGGACTCGCAACAGCGAACACATTAGCGGGCATTCGCGCGGGCGCGCGTCAAGCGGAAGTGACTGTGAACGGAATCGGCGAACGCGCGGGAAATACTTCGCTCGAAGAAGTGGTGATGGCGTTGAAGACGCGTCACCCTGTCTTTGGCTTGGAAACTGGAATTGAGACTCAGCAACTCTCGCGTATTTCAAAATTGGTCAGCAACTACACCGGCATTTTGGTGCAGCCGAATAAAGCCATCGTTGGCTCGAATGCGTTCGCGCATGAAGCGGGCATTCATCAAGATGGGATGCTCAAGCACCAAAGCACCTACGAGATCATGCGCCCTGAAGATGTTGGCGTGAATCAAACCAATTTGGTGCTTGGTAAACATTCCGGTCGCGCCGCGCTGCGCAATCGCCTCGCCGAAATGGGACACTCGCTTGATGATGTTGAACTAGATAAAGCCTTTGCGCGTTTCAAAGATTTGGCAGACCGTAAGAAAGTTATCACTGACCTTGATCTTGAAGCCTTGATCGCGGATGAATTTTACAAACCGCGTGATGTGTATTTGCTCAACGGTTTGCAAGTGACCTGCGGCACGATGGGCATGCCCACCGCCACCGTCCGCTTGCGCGGACCCGACGGCATCGTTCACACGCAAGCCGCCATCGGCACGGGCCCGGTGGATGCGACCTATAAAGCCATTGACTCGATTGTGAACGTGCCTTGCACGCTGTTGGAGTTCAACATTCATGCCATCACCGAAGGCATTGACGCGCTTGGTGAAGTGACCGTCCGCATTCAGAGCGAAGGCGGCGCCACCACGATGGACGCGCAAAGCGAAGTGGAATACATGCGCGTGTACGGCGGTCACGGCGCGGACTCCGACATCATCGTTGCCAGCGCCAAAGCATACATTAACGCCTTGAATAAACTCATCGTCGCTCAAACCGAAGGCAAGGGAAAAGTGCCAAACGATTTTGGGGTGATGTTGGGATAAAAAAAGATATTCGATATTCGAGAATCGAATATCGAATATCGAATATCTTTCTAACAGGAAACTTTATGTCTAAGACTCTTTTTCAAAAAATCTGGGAGAAACACGTCGTCACCGAACAGGAAGGAGCCCCCGCGGTTCTTTACATCGACCTGCACCTGGTCCACGAAGTGACCTCTCCCCAAGCCTTTAGCGGACTCCGCCAGCGCGGACTCAAAGTCCGCCGCCCTGACAAAACTTTGGCGACGATGGATCATTCCATCCCAACCACGCCCATCGATGTGCCGATTGCCGACGCAATGGCAGCCGCACAGATCAAGCAGATGGAAACCAACGCGGCTGAATTCGGCATCACCTTGCACGGCATGACCAGTCCGCATCGCGGCATCGTCCACGTGATCGGACCGGAACTCGGTCGCACTCAACCCGGCATGACCATCGTATGTGGTGATAGTCACACCGCCACACACGGCGCATTCGGTGCGCTCGCTTTCGGCATTGGCACCAGCGAAGTGGAACACGTCCTCGCCACGCAATGTCTCTTGCAGAAGAAACCCAAGACGTATGAAGTGCGTGTGGAAGGTACCCTCAAACCGGGTGTTTCCTCCAAAGACATCATCCTGGCGCTGATCGCCAAGATCGGCACCGGTGGGGGAACGGGACATGTCTTTGAATACACCGGCTCTGCCATCCGTTCTCTCACCATGGAACAGCGCATGACCATCTGCAACATGTCCATTGAAGGCGGCGCGCGCGCCGGTATGATCGCTCCCGATGAAGTGACCTTTGAGTACCTCAAAGGACGTGAGTTCGCTCCCCACGGCGCCGACTGGGACAAAGCCGTCGCCTACTGGAAGACTCTCGCCACCGACGAAGGCGCGGCATACGATAAATCCATCACGCTCAATGCCGATGAGATCGAGCCAATGATCACCTACGGAACCAATCCCGGCATGGGCATGGGCATCACCGATCGCATTCCCACCGTGGAATCATTTAGCGAACCTTCGCAAAAAGCCGCCTTCGAAAAAGCCATGGCATACATGGGGCTGCAACCCGGTCAATCGCTGCTCGGTCAAAAAGTGGATGTGGTCTTCATCGGCTCCTGCACCAACTCACGCATTTCCGATCTGCGCCTTGCGGCCTCTGTTATTAAAGGTAAGAAGGTTGCAAGTGGTGTGCGCGTGATGGTTGTGCCAGGCTCGCAAGATGTGAAGAAGCAAGCCGAGCAGGAAGGTTTGGATAAGATCTTCAAAGAAGCCGGCGCCGAATGGCGCGAAGCAGGCTGCTCAATGTGTATTGCGATGAACGGAGATGAATTGAAACCCGGTCAATATGCCATCTCCACCAGCAACCGCAACTTTGAAGGTCGCCAGGGCAAAGGCGGGCGTACTTTCTTAGCCAGCCCTGTCACTGCTGCGGCGACTGCCATTCACGGTGTTGTCACTGACCCGCGCACCGTTCTCGATATTTGATAATTCGATACTCGAATATCGATTATCAAATATCGTACAACCTGAAACCTCAAACCCGGAAACCCACATGGCACAATTTACCACCCTCACCTCCCGCGCACTCGCCATCCCTGTCAACGACATCGACACGGACCAGATCATCCCCGCGCAATTTCTCAAAGTGACCGACAAGAACGGTCTCGCCGACGCGCTCTTTTTCAACTGGCGCTACAACGACGATAAGTCACCCAAGCCCGACTTCATCATCAACAAACCCGAGTCGCAGGGCGCGCAAATTCTATTAACCGGAGACAACTTCGGCTGCGGGTCGAGCCGCGAACATGCGCCCTGGGCGCTCACCAGTTGGGGCATCCGCGCCGTCATCTCCACCTCGTTTGCAGACATCTTCCGCAACAACTCGTTAAAGAACGGACTCATCCCGATCATTGTGGATGACGAGACTCACAAGATGCTCTTTGACCTGGTGGAAGAAGCGCCTCACGCCGAACTGACAGTTGACCTTGCCGCCCAAACCGTTTCCTTCCCCGGAGGCTCGTTCACCTTCCCGATAGACCCATTCAATAAAACTTGTTTGCTCAACGGTGTGGATGAACTCGGTTACATCATGGGCTTTGAAAAAGAGATCGCGGCATACGAAGCAAAAGCGTAATTAGTAATTGGTGATTGGTATTTACCAATTACTAATTACCAATCACCAAAAGGCAACACATGACCCTACCCCTTATCCAGATCTACGACACCACCCTGCGCGACGGGACACAGTCTGAAGGCTTCAACCTTTCGGCGAATGACAAAGTTCGCATTGCGCAAAAATTGGACGAACTCGGCGTTGCCTTCATCGAAGGCGGCTGGCCCGGCTCGAACCCCAAAGATGTGGAGTTCTTTGAGCGCGCCCGCGATATGCAATGGAAGCATGCCCTCATCACGGCATTCGGTTCCACCTGCCGCGTCAAAGGCGGACCTGAAGACGACGCCAACATCAAAGCCCTGCTCGATTCGCAAACGCCCGTCTGCACCATCTTTGGCAAGACGTGGAATTTGCACGTCACCGAAGTGCTGCAAACCACACTCGAAGATAACCTGCGCATCATTGAAGA
>JACAEP010000069.1 GCA_013388795.1 Chloroflexota bacterium
ACCTTCAACGACTTGTTGATGAGAAACATGCGGGAAGGCGGAATATCCATCATCTGCTGGAGATGGTCGCTGACGGGCACGAGATGTTTTTCGTCCACAGCAAGAACAGGCGTGGTGTTGGAAATCATATTGGCTCCTTGTGCAGACCCTAAAGATTTTAGAAACCTTTAGGGACTCTGAATTAAGAAAAAATGCCCCGACATGGTCGGGGCATTGGGTGTACTTAGTTGACTTGAACTTGTTGCTGTTCCGCTGACAACCACCAATGCCCCGAACCTGTATCGGTACGAGTAGTATTGATGTTATTGCGATCATTCAGGTTGAACATTGCGCACAAGCATACCACCGCGATATACATGCGTCAAGCAGAGATTTACATGTTCACACCGTGTCCTGGCCACCCGCACCCCAGCCACCGCCGCCGAATCTACGCCGGAAAAAAGCAGACCTCCCAAAAGAGAGGTCTGCGAAAATAATCAGGGACCAGGAAGTGGGTGATCCCAAAAAATTATGGAGGGCAGCCTTGTGTTATGGAAATGCAACTACACGTTGATGCACAGAAAATCTGGCTTTGATTGCATGAAGCAGGGTCAACTGTGCAGCCGCCAGAATCACCTGGGTCATCACCTGGGTCGTCACCTGGGTCGCCGCCATCATCGGGCGGGGCGCATGAGTCGAGCAGGACGTTGGCGACATCAAACTTTACCAAGCCTATGGGATTCGGCACACAGACACCCTCCAGATAGTAATATCCTGCCGGGCATAATTCAAGGATAGTCTCAGACCCCGGATCTGCCGCGCAACATTGCGTAAGGGGATCGTATGTGCTGCCCGGTAAACATTCGCGGCTGCCGTAAGAGCCGCCATTCCAAATGCACTTATCGCCATCCTTGGTGTAATTGACGGGGCAGGTGGAAACGCATTTTTTTGTATCGGTACACGAGCCAACAACACCCGCTAAGCCGGAGTTTGGCGGCTCGCACAGGAATTTCGCGCTTGTTGAAGTCTCCTCAAGCGGGGTACACCCGATTGGAGGCGAGTAGACCCACCCGTCAGGCGGCGTATCGCTCAGGCTGAAGCTGACAATCGTATAAGGCACATTATTTGGAGAACAGTTTGGCGAGAAGGAGACATCCACGCTGTTGCATTTGACCTGCGGCGTGCATGAACCGGGTGTTCCGTCTGGATTTGTGCCAGCGTAACCGGTCACCTGACACCAGGGCGCAAAGGCGGTTGGGTCCATTACCACACAGCGAAAGCCCAAATCCGGCAAATTCAAGCTTGGGTCCAGTGAGAAGCGATTGGCAGAAATGGTGGCATTAGCGCTGTCGGTGTATCCAGCGCTGCGCACGGAACGTTTCTCTCCAAATGCAGGTCCAAGCGGGTCCGCCACAGGATTTTCGACGTTGTAAAGAGGCTCGTACCAATCCGCCACCCATTCGCGCACATTTCCACCCATATCCCATGCTTCGTAGTAACTTCGCCCATCGGGATAGTCATTGACAGATGTGGTCTTGCCGCGGCAATTAGCAAAATTGGTGAGTGTGCAATTGGGCGCGCCGTCGCCCCACGGGAAGACATTGCCATCCGGTCCGCGCGCTGTCTTTTCCCATTCCGCTTCAGTGGGCAGGCGCGCTTTAACAAAGGCGCAATATTCGCCTGCCTGGGTATGATTCACCCCTGTCACAGGAAAGTTGACAAAATTAGGGTCGCCATAAGTGGCGGCGTTCTCAGGGTTGGGAGGCGTACATTTACCCGCATCCACGCAGAGCGCATACTGCCGGTTTGTGACTTCGGTGCTGTAGATCCAAAAATCGCTAACGGTAATAATGCGTTCAGGGTTATCGTCAAAGTTATACCCCATGGTAAACGGGCCGCCCGGCACAGCCACCAATACGGTTCCGTCGACATAAGTGAATTTGGAGCCAACCTGCATGGGCGGCCCCGCAAGATCAATGGAGGTGACAACCTCTGTGGGTGATAGTGATTCAGTCGGCGCCTCGGTGGGCGCTTGGGCAGACGCCTCTATCACAGGCAGTTCTTCCGTGGGCAGCGCTGCGCCAAGATTGCAGGCATTCAGTATTAATGAACTTACTGTGAGAAACGCGCTAAGAAAAAATCTTCTTTTCATCTCTTCTCCTTGTTTACTGTAAGTATATTTACAGCAAGCCCGGCTGACTATCACCCATAGGTATTACCATACCATAGCGATCATGATGGTAAATTAATAATCTCACCCAACGCGGAGCATCACACGACCTAATACAAAAACTCACTTGCTGACAAGTGAGTTTTTGTTATTGATTAATTCTTTTTTCTACGGGGATATGCGCAGCTCGCAAGCATTGGCGCCTTCGTTCCACCGGCAGTTAAGGTTTGCCACACACCGAGACTCAGAAGTAATTGGCGCACAAACCTTATCTTCGAGTGTTACACACTTCAAAGTATTGATACGAACTACGACACACCCGGCGCCGTCCAAAGATTCTTCCAGAACAGGCACGCAAGCGGCTGAATTCACGTCGAAGGCGAAACCAGGCGCGCATCCCGGCGTCGTTCCGCCAGCAGCAGGCTGACAGCACTGGAAATTCTCGTTATAGGAGAATCCTGCCGCGCAACCTGCATACGTCTGCTGCGCGAGAATAGCATTGTCAATACCAAAGGGCGCATCCACCTGACCGTTGGGTGGCACGCAGAAACCGGCAAGTTCATCATAATATAAGCCAATCGGGCACGAACCATCCACCGCTGGACCTACAGCGCAAACCTGCTGGTCGCCGCGCCGAATGGTCACATAACCAAGCGGACATCCACCCGCTGAAGGCTGGGAAAGGATTGGTGTGTAGGAGCAGGCTCCAGTTGCGGGGTCGAGCGTGTATCCTGAAGGACAGAAAGGCGCCAGCCCGCTTACATCTGGTTGGTTTGTGCATGCCGGGTTGCAAACCAAGACTTCATTGGTCGACTCAATTCCACGCGGACCACGGCAAACCAACGTACGGATGCCGCCCTCATTACGCTCTTCACATTGAATACGCGTGCCGCGTTCCTCCCAGGTCGCGCCAAAGGAAATTTGCACGACGCCATAGCCGTCTCCATTCTGACAATAAGAGTTGGTGACAACACCCTCTGGCAAGGCACAGGATGTAGACGCCTCCACCTGGTTGGCGGGGACGTGAGCCGTCAACTGGCAATACGGCGCAAAGGGCTGCGGATTGGCCACCGCGCAACGGAAACCAATATCCCGCCCGCTATCGGTGGGTTCATTGAATCTGCGGATCGCAGAGAGCGCTTGCACATCCGCCGTCTCAAAAGAACTGCCGCGCACACCACGGTACTGTCCGCTGGCAGGACCGGTGGGGTTATCGGCAGGCGACTGAGCGTAATAATTTGCATCGTACCAATCAAGGACCCATTCAAAGACATTCCCTGCCATATCATACAACCCGAACGGACTCGCGCCGCTCTCGTAGGCATTGACGTTGGTCGTTCGTCCATAACAATTGGCAAAATTCAACAAGTCACAGGTCGGTTCTGAATTGCCCCAGGGGTAAGAATTCCCATTGGCGCCGCGCGCGGCTTTTTCCCACTGCGCCTCGGTCGGCAGGTTTCCCTGTATCCAGGCGCAATACGCCTGGCTTTGATCCCAGGTGACGCCCACCACCGGGTGACTTGCATATTCTGGGTTGGTGAAAACAGGACCGCCCAGTTCCTGCGCTGGAGCCGAACAGGCGCCCGCTTTAACGCAAAGAT
>JACAEP010000164.1 GCA_013388795.1 Chloroflexota bacterium
GGGATACGGATACCAACAACAATACGGCGCTTGATTCCACCACGGTCAATGCCAAGCCCGACCTGGTGGTGCTCAGTTATCAATTTCTAAATGAAGCCAAAGATACGGTTATTTCTACTCCAAATGAGTATGAGTCGTTTTATATTCGTCTGCGGGTTAAGAATCAGGGCGGCGCGAATACGGGCCTGTTTTACCCCGGTGTATTTTTGGATGACAAACCCAACTATGGTATTGACCGCCCCAGCGGGCAATGGGGCGCTGTCACAGATTGGAGCGGGTATCGTATTACTCCGCCTGGGTCGGTCAGTGGTGTCGGGTGTATGTATTACGATCCTGCTGGGGCCATTAATCCGCTGACCACCGATGTCGAATCGGAACGCGGCAACTACACCCGCCTGCAATTCAATGATGCCCTGCCGCCCGGCGCAGAAGTGGATGTGGATGTATTGATCGGATATCCGGAAAGTGAATATCCGGGCGATGAATATAACGATATTCGCACCGGTCTGCCCCCTGGCGGATATGATATTTATCTTTATGCAGACCCGAACTGCTCAGGCGGCGATGTGGAAGTCAGTGAGTCCAATAATTCCTATGGGCCAATTTCCCTGGTGATTGAAAGCGCGCCGATTGTTTCTCCCTGGGTGGGCGGGGTATCCATTTCTTCTACGCAAGATGTGATCACAGTAGGACGCCCTCATATTGGCACAGAAATCATGACATACAACGGCGTTGCTGCAGGCAGCGCCAGTGTATTTGTTCCCATGTTGTTCAAAAATATGTGGACTGGGTATAACGCGGCGTTGTATGTCCAGAATTTGGATGAAACCAATACGGCCAACCTAACCTTTACCTATTACGACACCAGCGGAGCGGTGTCTTGCACGAAGAATGATACGCTGAACGCCAAATCATCCAAAGGGTATTGGATGCCATCTGAGACCTGTTTGCCGGCTTCCTGGTATGGGGCCGTACGTATTACCTCCGATCGGAACATCGTGGCGGTGGGCCGCCCTCATATTAATGGGCAGGTTACTACCTATAATGGATTCGCCAGCGGCGCCGCCACATCCTATGTGCCTATGCTGTTTAACCAGGCGTTTGGCGGAACATATAATGCCGCGCTGTATGTGCAAAATGTCACCTCCAACACGGCTTCCGTGTCTATTAAATTCTACGATAGCAGCGGCAGCCTGGCATGTATAAAATCGGATACTATTACTCAGTTCTCTTCAAAGGGATATTGGCTGCCGGGGTTGGTTTGCGACTCGTCTGCTTTGCTGCCGGCGGGATGGGTTGGGGGCGCTGTTATTGAGTCGAGTCAAAATATCATTGCGGTTGGTCGTCCGCATATTGGGACACAGGTGACCACATATAATGGCTTCGGCTCCGGCGACATCTCCATGAACGTGCCTATGCTATTCAAGCAAGCCTTTAGCACATATGACTCGGCGCTTTACGTGCAAAATGTAAGCGGCGTTACGGCGAACATTACCATCAATTTTTATGATACAGACGGCAATTTGGATTGTACAAAGACTGATACGATTGCCACCCTGGCTTCCAAGGGATATTGGCTGCCAACTCTGACATGCGACAGCGGAAGTCTTCCGTCTGGATGGTCAGGCGGTGTCACTATCACGTCTGATCAGAACATTGTCGCTGTGGGACGCCCTCACTTGGGGTCCGAAATTATGACCTATAGCGGCGTTGCCGGGGGGGCTTTGTCAAATTTCATCCCTATGTTGTTCAATAATGCCTATGGGTCATATAACGCGGCGTTCTATGTGCAAAACCTAAACCCAACCAATGATGCGCTTGTCACCATTCGTTTCTACGATTCGTCTGGAAATCTGAGTTGTGTGCGCGACGACTATATCCGGCCGTTGGCTTCCAATGGATATTGGCTGCCCAGCGTCTTGTGTTATCCGTCGCCCTAATGTTCATTTGCCCGCATGCTTGTATTTCACAACGGAGAACGGCGCGTCAAGCGCCGTTCTTTAATATTTCACCAAACAAAATCAAGCATTCATGTAGCTGCCCTTGATTTCAACAAACTCTCAACTCGATGAAATCTCATCTCGCGACACCCAACTAACCAATCACCGCCATCTCCCCCCAACTGACTCCCGCCCGCGCCTCCGTCTCCAGCGGAATGCTCATTGGGTAGGCATTCGCCATCGTCGCCTGCACCACCTTCGCGGTCTCCGTGATTTCCTCTTTGGGAACTTCCAGCACCAATTCATCATGCACTTGCAGGAGCATTTTCGCGCTTAATCCTGCCGCCTTCAATGCCGGTGGGATTTTCAACATCGCAATCTTCATGATGTCCGCCGCCGTGCCTTGAATGGGAGCGTTAATCGCCTCCCGTTCTTCGCGGTTCTTCATCTGGACGTTGGTCTTGCTCAGCAATGCCGGGAAGTATCGCCGCCGCCCGAGCAGGGTTTCCACATAACCGATCTCCGCCGCGTCGCGCCGAATGCCATCCAAATATTTCTTAATGCCGGGGAACTTCTTGAAATACGCCTTCACAAAATCTTCCGACTCCGCCAGCGTCAGCCCGGTCGAGTGCATCAGACCGAACGCGCTCATGCCATAGATCAAACCGAAATTGATCGCCTTGGCATGACGGCGCATATCCTTGTTCACATCCTTTAACTCGATGTCATACACCGCCGCTGCTGTCGTCGCGTGAATGTCTTCGCCCGCGCGGAACGCCGCCAGCATCGCTTCATCTTGCGCCATGTGCGCCACGATCCGTAACTCGATCTGCGAATAATCCACCGACAACAACAAATTGCCTTTATCCGCAATGAACCCGTTGCGCACTTTGCGTCCCGTCTCCGTGCGGATCGGGATGTTCTGCAAATTCGGGTTGTTGGAAGAGAGCCGCCCCGTCACCGCGCCGATCTGACTGTACGAGGTATGCACCCGTCCCGTCGCCGGGTTGATCGCGGCGGGCAGCGCATCCACATAAGTAGACTTTAACTTCGAGAGTTCACGCTGTTCGAGGATGAAATCCATGATCGGGTGCTGACCGCGCATCGCGTCGAGCACATCTGCCGAGGTGGAGTAAAAGCCCGTGGTCGTTTTGCGCCCCTTATCGGGTGGGGCGAGCCGCAGGTGATTGAACAACACATCCGAAAGCTGTTGCGGCGAATTGATGTTGAATGTCTTGCCTGCGTGCCCATAAATTTCCTTTTCGATCTCCGAGAGCCGCGCCGCCAACTCCGCCGACATCTGCTCGAAGAACCCGGTATCGATCAACGCCCCGGTCATTTCCATTTCAGCCAGCACCGCTGTCAGCGGCATGTCGATCTCATCGAGGATGCGCGTGCCGTTCACGCGTTTGAGTTCTTTCTCTTCGATGGGCATCAAACGCAGCGTGGTCTCGGCGTCGGCGGCGGCATAATTTGCAACCGCTTCAATTGCCACATCCGCCATGCTGACCTGCTTCTTGCCCTTGCCGATCAACTCTTCGATGTGCGTCATCTTCTCGCCCAGGCGATACTCGCTCAGGTTTTTCAACCCCAAATGCCGCGACGCCGGGTCAACAATGAACTCCGCCAGCATGGTATCGAAGGTCAACGGCGAAACTGTCAGCCCGTGCCGCGCCAGCACAATGAAATCATACTTGGCGTTGTGCGCCACCTTGCCAATGCTTGCATTGGTCATCGCGGGCGCAATGGCGTGGATGACTTTCTTCAGCGGGAGATTTTCCCCAGCCTTATGCCCAATCGGGATGTAGTACCCGCTTCCTTCTTTGACCGAGAGTGAGATGCCCACCAGATCGGCGCTCATCTCCTCTGTGCCTGTCGTCTCCGTATCGAACGAAATGACCTTCGCTTTGTTCAACGCTTGAGCCAGCGCATCCAATTTTTCATCCGTATCCACGATAATAACTTCGATGTTCGCAGGCTTGATCTCCACCACCACCGGCTGCGGCTCCGCTTCCCCAAACATGGACATTTGTCCGGCTTTGGTCTTGCTGGCTTTTACCGAAGTTGTTTTTACTTCGCTTGTTGCTGTCAAACCGCCGCTAATGGACGGCACCTTTGCCAGCAGCGTTTTGAACTCCATCTCTTTGAAGAACGCTTCCAGCTTCGAGCCATCGAACGGCTCCACCTTCGCCTCTTCCAGCGCAAACTTGAGATTGAGATTCGTCTCGATCCGCGCCAGCGCCTGACTCATATATGCCGTCTCTTTACCCGCCTCAAACTTGCCCTGCCAGCGCTTCTCCACCTGATCCAAATTGGCATAGGTATTATCGAGCGTGCCGAATTTCTCCAGCAACGCCACCGCCGTCTTTTCGCCCACACCCTTCACGCCAGGAATGTTATCGCTCGTATCCCCGACGATGGCTTTGTAATCCACCACCTGATTTGGCTTCACGCCCAGTTTCTTTACCACGTCCGCATCGGTGATATACGTCTGGTCATCGCCCGCCAGATACACTGCCGTGCGCTCATTCACAAGTTGCAATAAATCCCTATCGCCGGTGATGATCTTTACGCCCAAGCCCTGTTCCGCCGCCACACGCGCCACACTGCCCAGCACGTCATCGGCTTCGTAGCCTTCCATCTCCAAACGCGGAATATGGAACGCATCCACCATCTCACGGATTCTGTCCAACTGCGGGCGCAGGTCATCGGGCATCTTCTCGCGTGTGCCTTTGTATTCGGGGAAGATGTCATCGCGGAAGGTTTTGCCCACATCAAAAGCCACCGCCAAATACTCCGGCTTCTCATTCTCCAACACGCGGATCAACTCGCGCGCAAAGCCATAAATTCCCGCCGTCGGCTCACCTTTGGAGGTTTGCCAGCGGGAACTGCTTCCACCTCCGGCAGTCAATGCAAAATACATGCGGTAAGCCAGGGCGTGTCCGTCAATTAGGTAAAGAGTGGGGGGCATGCGGTTTTTCCAATGTCATTGCGAGGAGCGATAGCGGCGAAGCAATCTTTTTGCAGGTAGGTTTAGAGAAAACAAAAAAACACAGAGCAAATTATACTCTGCGTTTTGCAGTATAGAACTTATGTTTCAAAATTGGTTTCTTTCGCCGAAGACGGCGCAGAGGGCATCATCGTCCTGGCGGCAAATCATCCAACCCCTGCCGCGTGCGTGTGGTGCGGATATAATCGCGTACCAATTGTGCCGGGTGCGGCTGTGAACCGCCCATGATGAGATAGCCCGGCGCCCAAAAGTCACCGGAGGGATTTTCTTTCTTGATGCGCGGAAATTCAGCAAAGATCTTCTCGGAGGTCTGCTGGCGCATGATGCGCATCAGGTGCCCCGGCGAAGTGTTCGGCTGGACGTTTACGACCCACTGTAAATATTCCGGGCGCACAGCCAGGTATTCCAATCGCCAGCCGAAAGCTATACAGATGTTTGGCAGCCATTCGCCAAGCCGTTCTGAAAGGTCGCCGGTGAGGTAGTGCGAAGAAAAGCGCGGCACCAGCAGGCAGGCATAAGTCAGGTGATACAACCCGGCAGAGATCGGTTCGGTGATCAATTTTTTGGCGGCTTCGGTGGTGGGGCTTTCGCGGGTCACATCCGACTCCCCTGGGCGCGGTCTGGATATGGGCGTCTCCGGTCGGGGTCTGGAGTGGGAGGGAGCCGTGACTTGCACTTCATCCAATGCGACTTGCGCCTCAAGGTGTGGCTCAGATTTTTGAGTCTCCACTAGGGATTGAAGTTGATTGCGCGGAATGGCAGGCGATGGGTCGCGGCTAAAGACAGAGGCGTTGGAGAGTGAATCGGAAACGCGAGTTTGATTGGGGTCGAAAGGTTCACTTCTGCGTGGCCGGCTGAAATCGTGCGTGGTCAACGGTTCAGGTGTGGGGGCGGGAATATCCGCCAGAATGTTCGAGATGGATGGGATGTCTGAGTCATCCCCTTCATCGGATTCGTGAATAGCGACAGGCTGCGCAGCCGCAGGGGAGGCTTTGTCGCTGCTGAAATCGTTCAGCAATTGGTTGGCTTGTGCGCGGATCGTGCTAAAGGGAGTTTCAGCGTCGAAGACCAGCGCCAGCACCGAGTCTGAGGTGAGGCGGGTAGCATAAAGCATGTGTTCTGCCTTGGTGCTTTCGAGTCGGATGAAGCGCAGCAGGTCCGAGCCTTTTTGTCCATCCCAATTGCGGGTGACGGTTTGAGCAACTTCCTTGGCCGCGTTTTGTGAGAGTCCACCGGCATACGCCCACAGGTCGCTCTTTTTGGTAATGAGCGCTGCTTGCGCCGACGACTCAAGCGTGAGCCGAGTCAAGTGCTGGGCGGCGCGGTTTGGGTCGCTCAACCACGGCATGAACTGAATCGTACTGGATGATAAAGATCCAGTGGCGACTTGCGGAGAAGGTTGAGGTTTACTGATTGCATTCATAAAATCGGAAACCCTGAATGGTTTTCTCACCATGATCCACGGTCGAAGAGAATCAAACGCCGGTGGGGTGGCGGTTTCTTCACATAACAGCACAAGGTTCATGCTGGGTCGAACGGTACGCAAGGCAATGCCAATATCCTGCGCCCATTCTTCACCAAGCGCCAGATCCAGCATGGCAATCGGCGCGCCGATCTCATTCGCCTTGACAATGGCAGAGGCTTTATTGTTCACATGATGAACTCTGTAGAACTTTGTCTCTTCCAAAGACTGGCGGATCGTTTCAGCGAGGGCGCTGGAAGGGGATACAATCAAAAGATCAGCAGGCATTTTTTTAAAGTGTATCACTTCTATTATACGCATGCAAGGACATGCGCAGGCAGTTTTCCTGTCATTTTGGCAAATGTATTGTGCCGGTGGCCGGATATTCGCCTTTCAGGTCCTTAATGCCCAGCAAAGCCATCAAAATTTCCGGCGAAATATCCGCTTCAGGCAGGTCAGTTTTGTAAAGCAGCTCGTTCT
This sequence comes from Chloroflexota bacterium, assembly GCA_013388795.1. Classification (GTDB taxonomy): domain Bacteria; phylum Chloroflexota; class Anaerolineae; order Anaerolineales; family Villigracilaceae; genus Villigracilis. The sequence goes on from JACAEP010000164.1 coordinate 6,893, forward strand.
CGGCGCGCTCCCGCAGGCTCTTCCAGAGCAGGCTGCGTTCTTCGCCCTCCACCACCAGATCGTTCAGCGTTTTGGCGTTGAGCAGATATTCGCCGGTAGAGTAGAAAAAGGTCAGGCGTTTCCATTTGTCGGTCTTGACGGGTTCTTTTAATTTTTCCAATTCGCCCAATTGAAGTTTGAAATACTCTTCCTTTGCTCTTGGATGATCGGCTTCCTCCTTGAGCAATTCACCTCTCGTGGTTAACTCATGCCCTCGAACCTGGGCGATGTATTCGATCTGCCCGCCTCTTTCGCCGAAGGAAGCGGGTTGGTAGAACGCGAGATAATCCACGCTGACAACTTTGGGCGCGCTCTTAAGCGGAATGCGATACCAGCCAAGCAGCCGGGCAATTTCTAGATCGCGCGGATTCGGCAGCAAGCAGACGAGGATCAGGTCTGTGGGTTTGAGCATAGGAGAATTATAAAAGATAAACAATGCTCCTGTCGGGGCTTACCCCCGATCAGAGTATTTGATTTACATCAACCCAACTTCTTTATTGAACTCAACGATCAACTCATCGATCTCATTTGCCTGTTTCTGGACGCTGGTCCAGTAATCAGGCTGGTACCATTGCGCCTGAATTTCTTCATAGGTCTTGCCTTGTTGCTCAACCCAGGTGTAATATTTGAGGTTATGCATGCGGCGGCGGTCGGTGTAGCGCAGTTCGAGCATATTATCCGTGGATTGTCCGTGCAGGTAGCGGGCGAAGTCGGCGGCGGCGTTTTTGTCGCTATATTCGCCGAATTCCTGACGCATTTCGTGCAGGCGTGAGCGATACAAGTCCATTGAGTCGGTGGCGACGGTGATCATGATGTCGTTCTCGTCCATTTCGTAGTATTTGGCGGCTTTGATGCAGGAGAGTACGTTCGAGATGCCGGAGAAGCCTAAAAGATCGAGATTGGAGATTAGAGATTCGGGAATGCCTTTGGATGCGAGATAGGCGCGTCCGTTTTCTTCGTTGAATAAACGCGAAATATTGACCACAGCGTTATCATCAATGGCGGTGACAACGTCTGTATTCTTGGTGTTATGCACCCACGGCACATGCTTGTCGCCAATGCCTTCGATGCGGTGTGAGCCGAAGCCGTTCTCCAAAAGAGTGGGGCATTGCAGGGCTTCGCTGGCGACGATTTTGCTGTCTGGAAATAATTGCTTCATGTAGTCGCCAGAGGCAATCGTCCCTGCCGAGCCGGTGGCAGATGCCACGCCGCGATACTTTCCATGTTTACCCGCCACTTGCTTGAAGACTTCTTCCATGGCGTGACCGGTGACTTCAAAGTGCCAGAGATAATTGCCAAATTCTTGAAATTGGTCGAAGATCATCAGGTCCTGACCGGAGTTGCGCAGTTCCCAGCATTTATCGAAAATTTCTTTTACGTTCGATTCGGAGCCGGGGGTCTTGATGGTTTCGCCCGCGACTTTTTCCAGCCATTCAAAACGTTCTTTCGACATGCCTTCGGGCAGGATGGCGATGGATTCGCAAGCAAGCAACGCGGAGTCATACGCGCCGCCGCGGCAGTAATTACCCGTGGAGGGCCAGACGGCTTTCTGCGTGGTCGGGTCAAATTGACCGGTGACCAAGCGCGGCGCCAAACACGAAAATGCCGCGCCGACTTTATGGGCGCCGGTGGGAAACCACTTGCCAACGATGACAACAATGCGCGCCTTGACCCCCGTCAGCGAAGAGGGAAGCTCAAGGTAGTTCACTCCGCCATAGGTCCCTCCGGAAGCGATGGGTTGATTGTGCCAGTTGATCCGAAACAAGTTGCGCGGATGAATATCCCACAGCCCGATCTTCGTCAATTCCTCTTTGACCTTGGCAGGAATTTTGGAAGGGTCTTTCATCTGGGCATAAGTGGGGATGATGATGTTGCGTTCTTTGGCGCGTCGAATGGCGCGCGCGCGGCGGTCTTTGTGAATGGTGAGGTCAATGGTGGTCATTCGGGAGTCCTCCTGGAATTTGTCTGACAATTTTGCTATTATACCCGGATCGGGCGCTATGTAGTACACATTGGGAGAAGGGGAGCATTGATGTATCGGTGCGACGCGGGTATAGTGATGGAAAGAAGGAGATGTAGAAATGAACAACACAAAGACGACGGCTATTTCTGGTTGTGTGATCTGGTTCTTATTGATCACGATCATTAGCAGTTGTATTATGCCCATGGCCTTCGTAGTGGGCGGTGTGACCTCTGCCAGCGAATGGTCGATTAAGACCATGGGCCGATTCATCTGCCCGGAGAACACCACTCCGACCCGTTATTCGTATGACACCTTCACGACGGATGAATATGGCAATGCGCGACCATCCACAGCGTATGAATTGCATTGCCTGGACTCAAGCGGAGAAGTGGTCAAAGAAGACCCCATTGGCTATGCCTTCGGTTGGAGCGGGCTTTGGGCTGTGGTTGGTGTGATCGTTTCGGTGGGGTTGACATTCCTCCTCGCCGCGCCCGGCGGGATGTTGGTGACGAAGGTGTTAAATTCGTTGAGAGAGAAGAAGACTCTGCAGAATTAAAAACATCGGAGCGGGAAAAACCCTGCCCTGTTTCATATGTCACCATTCGTCAATCGTAAATCTGAAATCAAAAATCGCCTCACCACTTCTCCCAATGCACCACATCCTCGAACGCAACCCGTCCGCCCTTCTTTGGCGGCGCGGACAGCTTCGCTTCCTCCAGCGGATACCCAAACGACAATGCAATCCGCAAGTGCCATTCAGCGGGAAAGCCCAAAATCTCGCGCGCTTTTTCGGGCTCATAAATGGAAGCCGGGACGGAGCCGACGCCCAACTCCCACGCCGCCAACTGCATAAAAGCCGCCGCCTGCCCGGCATCGAACATGATCTGAAATTTGCCTTCGGGGTCTGGCGTGAGAATGGCAACCCCCAGCGCCGCACCCGCGAGATGCCCCGCCCATTCGCCGCATTGAGACAGTTCCTTCAAAATGGATTTATCTCGTATGGCAATGAACTGCCATGCCTGACTATTCTTCGACGATTGCGACCTCCGCCCGGCGTTCAAAATCGCATACGCCACATCCTGCGGCAGGGGCTTCTCTTGAAACTTTCGCACGGCTCTTTTTAATCGAATTGCATCAGAAACATTCATTTCAAACCTTTCCACGCTTTACTGCCCATTGATTGCTGGCTCTTCACTTCAAAGTATAATTCAACCCATGGATGAATCTCCCAAATTCAAGCCATTTGGTCTCTCTGCTCTGGCGCTTGCCATCCTTGGCTGGGGCGGGCTGTATCTTGTCATTACCCTGACGCTGCCTTTTGTCTGGTCGCGCTGGGGATTTTTCGTCCTGCTGCTCATGGCGCTCACAGGAACAGCGCTGCCCATCGTTTTTTATCTGCATCAACGCTTCCCAACTGAACCGCCCGCCGATGCGAATGTCATCCTGCGCCAAGCCATGTGGGTTGGCGTTTATGGCGCTACGCTTGCCTGGCTTCAACTTGGGCGGCTTGTCACGCTCTACGTCATTCTTGGTCTTGCAGGCGGCTTCATCGCCGCCGAATATTTTATTCGCATCCGCGAAAAAGCCAGCCACCGCCCGCCAATCATCCACGATGACCCCTCTTCGTAATCTTCCATCTGTTGAACAACTGCTGCAAACTGAAACCACCGCGCATTTGATCGCGCGCTTTGGCAGACCACTTACTTTGGATGCGCTGCGCCAAACCCTGGAGGACATCCGCGCGCGCTTCAAATCTGGAACATTGGCTGGTCTGCCCTCTATAGACTCAATCCTCGCCTCGGCCGAATCCACCCTCACTGCCTGGACGGCGCAGACTCTCCATCCCGTCATCAATGCCACAGGGGTCATCCTGCACACCAATCTGGGGCGCGCCCCATTGAGCGATGCAACCATTCGCGCCATGGATGCTGTTTCGCGCGGCTACTCCAACCTCGAATTTGATCTTGAGAGCGGCAAACGCGGCTCGCGTCTCATCCATGCCGAAGCGCTTTTGCAAAAACTCACCGGCGCCGAATCTGCATTGGTGGTTAATAACTGTGCCTCCGCTGTATTACTTACTTTATCTGCTTTGGCGAATAAAAAGCGCGTGGTCATCGCCCGCTCGCAACTGGTTGAGATCGGCGGCGGTTTTCGCATCCCCGATGTGATGAGGCAATCTGGCGCGAAACTGGTAGAAGTAGGCGCCACCAACAAAGTCCGTTTATCCGATTATCAATCTGCTCTCGAAGAACCCGCCGCGCTGGTCATGCGTGTGCATCGTTCCAACTTCAAGATCATCGGCTTTACGGAAGAACCGGATTTCAAGGAACTTGTGGATGCCGCCCATACCGCGGGCGTTCCGGTCGTGGATGATCTCGGCTCCGGCGCGTTATACGACACCGCCCAATATGGTTTTTCTCATGAGCCGACTGTGCAAGAGTCCATGCAGGCGGGCGCGGATGTGATCCTTTTCTCTGGCGATAAATTGCTGGGCGCTCCGCAGGCGGGCATTATCATCGGTAAAAAAGCCCTGCTCGATAAGATCAAGAAACACCCGTTGGCGCGAGCCGTCCGGGCAGATAAATCCTGTCTGGCGGGCGTCTCTGCCACGCTCATGCATTACCTCAAAGACGAAGCGGAGCGCGAAATCCCCATCCTGAAGATGATGTCGCTGACGCTGAAACAGGTCAAAGGTCGGGCGGAGGCGTGGCGCGATGAGTTGCGGCAGGGTATGGTCGTTGAAGGTCAATCTACAGTGGGGGGCGGGTCACTGCCCGGCGAGTCCATTCCGACCTATTTGCTGGAGTTGAAGGTTAAGTCTGCTGATAAATTTTTACGCGCTTTGCGGAAGAACAATCCGCCCATCATTGCCCGTACGGAAAATGATAACATCTTGCTCGACCCGCGCACGGTCCTTCCGGAGCAGGAAGGCGCGCTGTTGGTTGGGTTGAAGAATTTGCTGCGAGGTTGAGGTTATGATCGTTCCAATCCGAATCGTAGATTTGGAGAAACCGCCCGCTTTGAAATTCCCAGAGCGATGTGTTAATTGTGACAAGCCGATGGAAGAGACGCTTGGTATGACCCTGAAACACATGTGCAAACTTTGTGCAGAGAAGGAACGAAGCGTTGCCAGGGCGACTCTTATTCCATTCCTTGTGACGGGTCTTATCTTTGGAGGGATCGCCTTTATGCTGGCGCTGTTCTTCTCACCAGAAGGGACAACGCCGCAGACGCTTACCTTTCCGTTTGTGTTCGGTAGTTTCATTGGGCTGATCGTGGGAATTATCGTTGGAACGATCGGGGAGATGATCGTTAAAACCCTCGCCATTCCATTTTATGGGAGGCTTATCACGCGCCGCCTGTTGACGGTTGTCAGCTTGTTTAGTGAAACGGATGAATTGATGGGCGTTTCTGCCAGATTTTTGCGTGAGAAAAAAATTGCGCAGTTGGAATTCGAGAACGAAGAGATCGCGCGTGAATTTATACAATACAATCAACTGGAGACCCAATGAAATCAGACCTGGATTCCATCATGCAAGCCCGGAACATGGATGCGTTTGTTGTGTTCGGAAATGCTGAGAATAATCCGCCCATGTATTATCTGACCGGCGGCGGGCATGTCAGTCATGCTGCCATCATCAAGAAGCAGGGCGAAGCGCCGGTTTACTTTTTCAATGACATGGAACGCGACGAAGCCGCCAAAAGCGGGTTGACGTTGATTCCGTACACGAAATATGATTACAACGACCTGCTCAAGAAGTCCGAAGGAAACGCGCTGCTTGCGAGCGCCATGCGTTATCAAAAAATGTTTGAAGATGTTGGCGTAACCGGTGGGCGTGTCGGCGTTTATGGACATTATGATGTGAGCGCGATATTCGGGGCGTTGCGCTATCTTCAGAAATTGATGCCTGATATCGAGTTCACTGGCGAGGCGCGCGAGGATTCGATCTTCCTGCGGGCGATGGAAACCAAGGATGAGAACGAAGTGGCGCGCATCCGCAGGATGGGGCAGATCACAATAGCTGTTGTGCATAAAGTGAGGGAGTATCTAACCTCTTGTGAGGTTCGTAATGATGAAGTACTTCTTAAGGAAGATGGCGTACCGCTCTCTGTGGGAGATGTTCACTCCAAGATCCGCTTGTGGGTTTCTGAACATGGCGCGGAATTGCCATCCGGCTTTATCTTCGCCATTGGGCGCGATGCGGGCGTGCCGCACTCTGCGGGCAACCCAACCGATTTGATGCGCCTTGGTCAGACGATTGTCTTTGACCTCTATCCGGCTGAAGCGGGCGGCGGTTATTACTACGACTTCACCCGCACGTGGAGCCTCGGCTATGCCACACCCGAAGCGCAGGCGTTGTTCGATCAAGTCAAGGAGATTTACGACACCTTGAACAATAACTTTGATTTGAACGTCGCATTCAAAGATTACAACAAGATGACCTGCGAATATTTTGAATCCAAGGGACATCAAACGCCGCTGAATACCAAAGCGCCCATCGAAGGCTATGTTCATAGTCTGGGGCATGGTGTGGGCCTGAACATCCACGAGCGTCCCTTCAGCGGTTTAACCGCAAGCGACGACCAGCGCCTCAAACCCGGCGTGATCATCACCTCGGAGCCGGGCTTGTACTACCCCGAAAAAGGGATGGGTTTTCGCATTGAAGATACACTCTGGGTGCGCCCCGATGGCGTGATGGAAAAGCTAGCAGACTATCCGTATGATTTTGTCCTGCCGATGAAGAAGTGGAAGAAGAAATGACCGCCGACCGCAGACGACCGCCCGCAGTCTCGGTCGTCTGCGGTCATTACCCAATGATCCATCTACAATCCATTACCCTGCGCCCATTTTTGGAAAGCGACGGAAACGAATTTCCGTTTACTATTCCTGTGATCCGCTCGTTAGATGAGATGCGGTTCACTGCGCCGGTGACCTTCTTTGTCGGCGAGAACGGCTCCGGCAAATCAACGGTGATGGAGGCGCTGGCTTGCGCGGTTGAGTCCATCACCGTCGGCAGCGAAAGCGTGAAAACGGATAAATCCCTCGCGTCGATCCGCACGTTGGCGAAATATTTTAAACTGGCATGGACGAAGCGCACCCACAAGGGCTTTTTCATGCGGGCTGAGGATTTTTTCGGCTATGCCCATTCCATGCGGGCAACACGCGAGGAGTTGGAAGAAGAGCTCAAGAACGTAGACCGCGACTATCAAGGGCGCTCCAAACTGGCGCAAGACCTGGCGCGTTCAGCATACTCCGGTCAACTGGCGGCAATGAAGAATCGCTACGGCGAAAAAGGGCTCGATAGTTATTCACACGGCGAAGCCTTTCTGAATCTTTTTCAGGCGCGTTTTGTGCCGGGCGGCTTGTATCTGCTCGATGAACCCGAGGCGGCGCTTTCACCATCCCGGCAACTCAGCTTCCTTTCGGCGCTCAAACAAATGGTCGAGCAGGAGGCGCAGTTCATCATCGCTACCCACTCGCCGATCGTCCTTGCGTTCCCTGATGCGCAGATTTTGCAATTTCACGAAGGGACGATCCGTGAAGTGAAATATAATGGTTTGGAACATGTCAACCTGACGCGTGATTTTCTCGCCAACCCTGAAGCGTATTTGAGACATTTATAATTTTCCCGTCATTGCGAGGGCGATGCTCTTCGCCCGAAGCAATCTTATGAGTAAATCCTGAGATTACTTCGCCGCAACCCCGTTGCATCGGGGCAAGCGAACACGAGCGCGGCTCACACGCGTGCCTGCGCACGGTGCAGGCAATGACGATAACAGGAACCCATGACCGAACTTACACCAGCTCGAATTCTTGCCATTGAAACCTCCTGTGATGAAACCGCCTGTGCGATCCTTGAAAATGGACGCGCCCTGCTCTCTTCGGTGGTGGCGTCGCAGATGGACATCCATGCCCGTTACGGCGGCGTGTTTCCGGAGGTGGCGTCGCGCCAGCATGTCTTGAGCATCGTCCCTGTGGTTCAACAGGCATTGGCACAGGCGCGCCTCACGCTCCATGATATTGACGCTGTTGCCGTCACACAAGGACCCGGTCTCGCCGGTTCGCTTATTGTGGGTATGAACATGGCAAAAGGCATGGCGCTTGCGCTGGATAAACCGCTCGTTGGGGTTAATCATTTAGAGGGGCATATTTATTCTGCCTGGGTGTATGAAGCCGGAGAAAAAATGCCGCCTGCTCCGCAATTTCCGCTCATGGCGCTGCTGGTTTCCGGTGGACATACAGAATTGAATCTGATGACCGATCACCTGACCTATCAACGTCTCGGTGCAACGCTCGACGATGCCGCGGGTGAAGCCTTTGACAAAGTGGCGCGACTCTTGGAATTGCCTTATCCTGGCGGACCTTCTATTCAGAAAATGGCAGAGGAAGGCGACCCGAACCGCTTTAACTTTCCCCGCGCCTGGCTCGATGGAACCTGGAACTTTTCTTTCAGTGGAGTAAAAACCTCGGTGTTGTATGAGGTGCAGGCATTGAAGAAACGCAGCAACGGCATCCCCGTGCAGGACCTGGCGGCTTCATTCCAAAAAGCGATTGTGGATGTGCTTTTCAAGAAGACGATAAATGCCGCGCATGAGTTCGGCGCAAAGGAAATTTTAGTGGCGGGCGGTGTCTCTGCCAACCGTGCCTTGCGGCAGACCTTCAAAGCGCAGACCGAATTCCCGGTACACATCCCACCTTTATCGCTTTGCACCGACAATGCCGCCATGATCGGCGCGGCGGGCTACTTCCGCTACGCGCTTGGGCATGTTTCCGAGATCGACATGGATGTTTTGCCCACCTGGCCGCTTTCGTAATTGAATCAAGCCATTAAAGGAACAAACCCCTTGCCGCTTGCCCAAGCGAGTAGGGGTTTGTCATCAGGAGAATGCAATAATTATTATATCCTCCTAGTTTAGTGGTTCCTGAAGTTTGATTAAGGATTGGATTAGAGCATACGATCTGGGGGAAGATTAAATTTTCCCTAGACGCTGAACTTTTCGAAGAAAAAACAGATGGACTTGAAGCTTAGCTAGCTATTAGGATTGTTTATCTCAATGAGGAAGAGTTCCACTACTGCCGGGTCGAAGTGTTTGCCAGATTCTGATTTGATGTACTCGATCACTTTTTCTTTTTCCCATGCTTTGCGATAGGGGCGGTCAAAGGACAGGGCATCGTACACATCCACCAGTGCAAAAATGCGGGCTTCGAGCGGAATGGCTTCGCCCTTTAGCCCGTCGGGGTAACCGCTACCGTCCCATTTTTCGTGATGATGTCTGGGAATCTTGAGGGCGGGTCGTAAATATTCAATCGGGTGAATTAGATTGTATGCGATCTGCGGGTGCAGTCGCATAATACCCCATTCTTTTTCAGTGAGCGCACCAGCCTTATGCAAAATTTCATCGGGGATGCCGAGTTTGCCAATATCATGTAAGAGTACTCCGCGATGAATGTGGGTTAATTGTTCTTCATCGAAGCCCATCTGCTTTGCAATGCGCAGGGTCAGGTCCATGACTCGTTTGGTATGCCCTTGTGTTTCACGATCACGGATCTCAAGGGCGCGTGACCAGCCTTCGAGTGTGGTTTCATAGGCAGACTGGATCTCGCTGTTGGAGCCTTGCAAATCACGAACCAGTTTTTCATTGTGTGCCAGAGTATTATCAAGCAGGCTGGCGGCAGCCCAAGTCATTAAGGCGAGTGCAAAAAGAGCAAGGATGGCAGTCAGGTTATATTCCCAGGCGCCGCCGCTTAAAATGCTGTTCGCCGTATATAACATGGCGGTCAATGCAGCATACCCAAGTGAACTGGATGGGCGGATGATGAAGCTGGAACTCCCGATCGGCAAAGCAAAGATCACCATCAAGTATTCCATGTACTTAACATCACTTAATCCTGCTCCGGTAAGGATGACAAAACTGATGGAAAGATTGGCGGCGAGAATGACCTTCCCTTTTCGATTCAGATGCCAAAAAATATGAAGAGGGATAAATGCCAAAAAGCTTTGAACGATATATAAAAAATATTCCTGGTTGGGCGAGATGATATACATGTAAATGGTATTAAGCAGGGAATAAACAAGCATCACCCAGCATAACCCAATGAAAAGGGCAAGTAGTTGCCCTTTGCGTTGAATGTCTGGGTTTGGGCTTTCCACGTTGGAGAGCAAGCGGAAAAATCCCTGCCAGGTGAATGGTTCTCGTTTGGTCTGCATCACTGCAAATATTATAACGTTTACGAATTATTCGGAATTCAAGCTAAATTGGATCTCAAGCAGGCGGTCGCGTTTTGCATAATCTTGATGCAATGATATCGAGGCTTCAGAGAATTTGTCGTAGGCAAGGTTTAGGGCTGGCATACCCTGGGTCGCTTCGATCTCAAGCAGCATCATGCCGTTGGGGGCAAGCCAGGCGGGAGCAATATCCAGCAGGCGGCGATATATGTCGAGTCCGTCTGTGCCGCCGTCTAATGCAAGGGTGGGTTCGCGTCCATAAATGGGGAGCGATTTCATCGTTGTAGTGGGGATGTAAGGCAGGTTGGCGCAAATCAGGTCAAACGTCGAAAGTCGAGAGTCTGACTTTTGACGTTTGAC
>JACAEP010000165.1 GCA_013388795.1 Chloroflexota bacterium
ATGGAAGCGTTTGTATAAGCAGGAAGAAGAACCCAAGGGCGTTCGCACCCGCGCCGCGTTTTGGATGCCGTGCATGACCCTGCTTGAAGTCACCTTGCCGATGGGCTTGATGGTGCTCTTTAACTTCCACCTCCCCGTTGACGAATACAAGACCATCACCAAATGGACGCAACTCCGCACGTTTTTCAAAGGCAACTGGGCAGATGGCGATGCGCTCAAACGTGTGTTGAAAATTTTCAATCAGGATTATCCCATCGTGCTTTCACAGCGCCCCGAACTGCTGCCGTACGACATCGGTGCGGAACTTTCGGTGAAGAGCGATGGCATTCAAATCGCCTATCGCAAGATGCGCAAAAAGTATATAGACATGGGTTGGCAGATTGATATTCATCGGATCAAAAAAGAATACGGTCGCCAACACGCGGTGGTCATTCCGTCGCCTGCGCGCAAGGAAGTGCCCGAACTCGCCAAGGCATGGGTTTTGAATGAAGTGCCGACGGTGGAAGCAAAAAAGAGCGATGATTAGAGATTAGAGATTAGAGATTAGAGATTGGAGATTGGTGATGTCCCTGCCTCAACAACTTTCGCTTGGCACGTTAGAGAAGATAAAAACCCGCTTCGGACTCACCGAGGTTGGGTCGCCATATATGAGCCTTTCCTCACCGATGAGCCCCGCTCCCGTTGGCTCGCTCCGTTTGTTCAGCGGGGATGCGGTGCAAAAGATGGTCTATATCGGCTTGGTCGTTCCGCCCATCGGACTCGACTCGCATATGATATTTGCCTTCACCAAGCCTGAGAGTCACATCCCGCACTTCACGCTGGATTCGGTCATGGCAGGTCCGTACTTTGCCTTTCATCTCGATCTGATTCCCCGCGCAGACTTGGGCGCGAATCTCAAATACATGAACGCCGTGTTCGATCACTTGACTCCCATCATTGATGAAGCCAAGAAGATTGAAGGCTTGACTCCCGCCCAACTGGGACCCAAGCAATACGCCCTCATGTCCCCGTGGATGTTGGCGTACCGCGCAAACGAATCGGCGTTCGAGCAGATTCAAACGCCCGTGAATGGCTATCTCGATCATTGGTTCAATCTCGTCGAGAACGGCGTGCCTGCGGACTCTGTCCCCTCTGGTGATTTCGCCGCTCGCGACCAACTCAACCGCAACGCCATCTTCGACCCCGAAGTGGACAAGGTCTGGGCGCAGGTGGAGCGCTTGGTTGGCGCGGAGACGGGCGCGAAGATGCGGGAGATTTTGAAAAATCAGGATGTAGAGAAATAGACCGCGGACGACCGACCGCTGAACGCAACTGAAAGCCGTCCACCGTCTGCGGTCAACATTAAACAGCAGAAACAGGAAAACCACACATGACTCGACCTTCAAACTGGCAACAAAAGATCGAAGGTGAATGGCACGGCTTGCCGTCCATTTTCGACGCGCAGGGAAATCACTCGGGCTATAACAAGGTCTATCGCTCGTCCGTGTTCAAGGATGGACAGACGACTTACATGATGAACACCAAGATTCAGGAAGGCTCGAACGAACTGCTTCCGCGTCTCGAAGTCTCGGACATCTTCTCCTTCGGGGTCATTGACAGCGACCAGGACCGGATTTATCTCGGTCCCGATTTCATCGGCGCGGGTCATCCCTATGGAACGCTGGTGGATGCCCACTACTACTCCCCAGGCTGGACGGGCGACTTGCGCACGATGGTTCACATTTTGCCTGATGGCGAGACGCAGGTGTATTCCTCCTTGATCTTCGATGGACCAACTTTGTTCACCGTTTTCAACGGCATTTATAAGGTTGCCTTTGATTATCACACCAACCCCGAAACCCAAGCCCGCATTGACGCTCACTGCGAAGCGGAGCGCGTCAACGGGCGCAAGCCGCATATTTTGCCCTCCAAGAAAAGCGGCGCATGGGACGGCGAGATGATTGTCTGCGGGGCAGACCAAAAGCAAATCGGCGTGAACAAGGTCCATGTGGATTACAAACCGCTCGACCTGCTCCGCGCTGAGATGACGGTGGAAATTTCAGGCGTGTTCAATAAGAAGTACACTTTCAAGCGTTATCGCAATCATGCCAAGCATTACTTTGAAGGTCCCGATGTGTTTGGGAACTCGATGGGCTATGGACGCGCGTTGTACACGTCACAGCATTTTTATGGCGAAGCGCTCAAAATAAAAGGACGTGAGTTCATCATTGACGACAACTTCAACATGAGCGTGGTCTGGCAATTTTATAAATCAGACCGAATGCAGTACACGACGTTTGGCGTGTTGAATTGGAGTGAGAAATAGCGACGGCAGACGACCGACCGCCGACCATGAGAATGCAGTCATCCGTCAGCGGTCAGCGGTCGAATGAGAAACGACAAAATGGCAAATAACTCAAACCCTAAAACAATCGTCATCACAGGCTCCACCAAAGGCATCGGATACGGTCTTGCTGAAGAATTCCTCAAACACGGACACAACGTCGTCGTCAGCGGGCGGAATCAGGAACGGCTCGATAAAGCCGTGGCGGCTCTCTCTGCGAATCACAAAAATGTTGCGGGCTGTTTCTGCGACGTGACCAAGTACGAAGACAACGAGAAACTCTTCGCCTTCGCCAAAGAGAAATTCGGGCGCGTGGATATTTGGATCAACAACGCAGGCGTTGCCCACCCGATGACCAACGTTTGGGAATTGCCGCTGGAAGTGATTCGGGACTCGGTCAACGCCAATGTCTACGGCTCCATTTATGGTTCGCGCGTTGCCATTCAGGGAATGTTGGCGCAAGGCGGCGGTTGGATCTACAACCTCGAAGGCTTCGGCTCCAGCGGACGCACGATGGCTGGGCTCTCCGTCTATGGCATGACCAAAGCGGCGGCGGCGTTCTTCGGCAAGTCGTTGGCGAAAGAAGTGAAAGATACGCCTGTGAAGGTGGCGACGATCCAGCCTGGCATGGTCATCACCGACATGGTCACGGGTCAGTACAAAACGCTCGAAGAGCTGGAGAAGGTCAAGCCCATCTTCAACATCATCGCCAACCGCCTGAACGATGTCGTCCCGTGGATTGCCGACCAGATACTTTCCAATGAAAAGAACGGCGCGCTGATTCAATTTCAGCCGCGATGGAAGTTGATGCTGCGGTTTTTGACAGCGCCTTTTGTTAAGAGGAATGTGTTTGACGATTAACGACGGCGGACGACCGACAGCAGACCGCACTTTCTATAACCGTCTGCCGTTCGCGGTCTGCGGTCTGAAATTTAGCAAGTCAACATATATTAACACGCAAGAAATTTAGGAACACCACATGACCTTTGATCCGCACGATTTCAAACGCGCCATGGGACAGTTCGCTTCGGGTGTGACGGTGGTCACGTCGAAGCATGGCGAGACGCCCATTGGCATTACCGCGAGTTCGTTCACCAGTCTGAGCCTTGACCCGCCTCTGGTGTTGGTCTCGCTCAATAAAAAATTGTTCACGCACAATGTCATCGCCGAGAGCGGATATTTTGCGGTGAATGTTTTGTCGGCGCGTCAACTGGAGATCGGCATGCGCTTTGCGGGCATGAAGCCTGAGATCAAAGATCGCTTCGCAGGGCTGAAGACTCACACGGCAGCGACGGGCAGTCCGCTGCTGCCTGATTCGCTGGCGTGGGTTGATTGCACGGTCTGGGCGATGTATGACGGCGGCGATCACACCATTTTTGTGGGTGAGGTCAAGGACTTGTCTGTGTCAGAGTTGGATATGCCCCTTCTTTATCACAACAGGCTCTGGCGTCGAAGTGAGGCGATTGAAATCCCCACGGTGCCGATCGAAGCCAATTTGGTCGAAGTCGGTCTGCGGGATGGAATCCAGCGCGAAGGGAAGCTCATCCCGACTGAGATGAAAGTGGAATACGCCTCTCTCCTCGCCGACGCTGGACTCAAAAATATCCAAGCCTCTTCCTTCGTCAATCCGAAGATCGTGCCGCAGATGGCGGACGCCGAAGACGTGTTTGCGCGGCTGCCCAAGCGTGATGATGTGACGTTTAGCGCGTTGGTGTTGAACATGAAAGGCGTGGAGCGCGCGATCGCGGCGGGCGTGAAGCAATTGGAAATGGGCGTGCCAGCCAGTGAAACGCTCGCGAAGAAAAATGCCAACACGACCATCGAAGATGGAATCGCGGAAACTGCCGAGATGGTGAAGGTGGCGCGTGAACATGGCGTGAAGGTACGTGTGGGTGTGCAGGTGGCGTTTGGCTGCGCGTATGAAGGCAAGATCGAACAGGCGAAAGTTGTTTCGATGGCGCGTCGCTTTTTGGCGATGGGCATTGACGAACTCTCGCTGGCAGACTCGGCTGGGCTTGGCAACCCGCAATTGATTCGACGTGTGGTGCAGGAAGTCTTGCCGCTTGCAGGCAATGTGCCTGTAGTTCTGCACTTGCACGATACCCGCGGACAAGGCTTGGCTAATTTGCTATCCGCCTTGAAATCGGGCGTGACCATGTTCGACACCTCCTTTGGCGGACTTGGCGGTTGTCCGTTCATTCAAACGGCAAAAGGCAACATTGCCACCGAAGACACCGCCAACATGCTGCACGAAATGGGCATTCAAACAGGTGTGGATATTAAAAAGGTTGCGGAGTTGTCGCGCCGTATGGAAGAATTTTTAGGTAAAGAGTTGCCTGCGAAGATGCATAGGTTAGTTGAATAGAAGAATAGAGAATAGTTACACGCTCTCACTAATTAACTATTCTCGAATATCTAATATCGAGAATTATGAACCAAACCATTTCCGAAAAAATCATCTCCCAACACGCTGGTAAGCCCGTGAAAGCGGGCGATATTGCCATTGTCCGCGTGGACGGTGTGATGGCGACCGATGCGACCTCACCGTTTGCGATCAAGGCATTTCGTCAGATGGGCGGGAAGAAACTCTGGGACAGCGAACGCGTGTCTCTGATCATTGACCACGCTTCGCCCGCGCCGAATGAGACGGTGGCAAACCTGCACAAACTCATGCGCGATTTCGCCGCCGAGATGGGCTGCAGGCTGTACGACATCGGCGAAGGGATTTGTCACCAATTGATGGTGGAGAATGCCCACGTCAAGCCAGGCGACCTCTTCCTCGGCGCGGACTCGCACACCCCAACC
>JACAEP010000127.1 GCA_013388795.1 Chloroflexota bacterium
GCTCGGCGCATTGATCGGCAGCCGCCTCGGGTCGGTGAATTTCTCCGGGGCGGGAGTCCGCCGCGCATTGGGCGCTGTCCTTTTCATTGCGGTGGGCGTCTATTGGGTCAACCTTCTGTGATGAATGTTTCGGAGCAGGGAAAGGCATGGACGCAGAATCAAGGCTCAGGTCGCAAAGAAGCGGGGAATATATCCAAAGCAACGATTTCAGTGATTTTCAACACTGGACAACTCGTGTCCGATTTGCTACATTCCAAGAAGTAAAGGATTGCCATGAAGAAATTACTTCTTGTCATGTTGTTCGTCATTGTCGCGTGCGCCCCTATTCCCAACACGGAAGTAGCAGGCAATGTAGACTTGAACGACCTCCAACCCCTGCCAACGCCTGCGGGTCATGATGCCGTTCCCCTGCGCGTGGCAGTGGCAGCGGTCATCTCGCCTGAAGGCACGGTTGAATCTTATTCGCCCCTGCTTTCATATCTTGAAGAAAAACTTGATCGTCCTGTTGAGTTGGTGCAGCGCAAGACCTACCTCGAAGTCAACGACCTGATTGAGCATGGCGAAGTGGATGTGGCGTTTGTATGCACCAGCGCCTACATTCAGGGACACGATACCTTTGGCATGGAACTGCTCGCTGCCCCCCAGGTGGAAGGCGAAACCGTTTATAACTCGTATTTGATCGTGCCCGCTTCCAGCAGCGCTCAAAGCATGAACGATTTACAAGGCAGGGTTTTTGCATTCACCGACCCCATCTCATTGAGCGGACGGGTTTACCCCTCCTACCTTGTTCATCAACTCGGCTTTACGCCGGAGGAATTTTTTTCGCGCACCTTCTTTACCTACAGCCACGATGAAGCCATTCGCGCAGTGGCAAGCGGCGTGGCAGATGGAGCCGCCGTGGATTCTCTTGTATACGAGTTCGCTGTGGCGCGCGATCCATCGCTCGCAGAGAAAACCAAAGTCATCCACCGTTCGCCCGATTTCGGAATCCCGCCCGTCGTAGTGAGCCCATTTACACGCCCACAGGTCAAGGCAGATTTGCAAGCGTTATTGCTTGCCATGTCCAATGACCCAGACGCGAAAGAAGCGTTATCTTCCATCGGCGTGGAAAGTTTCGTGATGATCAACGACAGCGTTTATGACGGCGTGCGGGAATTGCTTGGCGTCGTTCCCATCCCGGAATCGCCATGAACCTGCGCGTCTTTTCTCAACGCCTTTGGGATGTTGCAGGCGGGGTCAGCGTCCGCATGAAAATCCTCGGCATGGTGTTGGGGCTGGTCATCCTGTTGGGATTGGGCGTCACGGTTCAGGCGCGGTATGCGCTCACCGCCACCATGAACGCACAACTCGAAGAACAAAGCGTCTCCGCCGCCCGCGATCTTGCCGCCCGCTCCACCGACCCGATCCTGCTCAATGACCTGCTTGCCCTGCACGACCTGCTGGAAGAAACTATCGCCAACAATCCCAACATCCGTTATGCCTTTATTCTGGATAATCACGGGCAGGTCATCGCCCACACGTTTGAGGGCGGCTTTCCGCTCGACCTGATTCCGCTCAACACCGCGCAATCCAGCGACCATCATCAGACCGCATTGATTCAAACAGAGGAAGAATTGGTGTGGGATACCGCCGTCCCAATTTTGGATGGTAAAGTCGGCACGGCTCGCATCGGACTTTCAGATGCTTCCGTCCGAGCGGCAGTTTCCACGCTGACGGCGCAACTCATCCTGACCATCATGCTGGTTTCCGTCACAGGCGTGCTGGTAGCGGTCTTTCTGACATGGATTCTCACCCGTCCGATCATTTCGCTGGCACATGCCACCCAAGCCGTGGCAAAAGGAGACTTCTCGCCGCGTGTGCCGCGCTGGGCAAACGATGAGATCGGCGACCTCGCCGAAGCCTTCAACTCCATGACCGAAGAACTGGCTCGCACCGACGAACTCCGAAAGGAGCGCGAGGTCTTGCGCCGACAGTTATTGGAAAAAGTGATTTTAACGCAGGAGGACGAGCGCCGCCGCATCGCGCGCGAACTGCACGACTCCACCTCTCAAAATCTAACCTCCCTCATTGTTGGTCTGCGAGTCATGGAGACCAACTGCGCTCAATGCGCCGCGCAATCCAAAGCCACCGACCTGCGTAACGTGGCGTCCAAAACGCTGGATGAAGTCCACGACCTCTCCATGCGTCTTCGTCCGCGCGCGCTGGATGACTTAGGATTAGCCGCTGCGCTCGAACGATTGGTTTCCGAATGGCAGGCGCGTTATAAAATCCCCGTGGATGTCGCCATTCAATTAGGCGAACGCCTGCCCGGCGACGTGGAGACTGCCATTTACCGCATCGTGCAGGAGGCGCTCACCAACATCGCCAGGCACGCTGAGGCGCGTTCAGCCAGCATCCTTGTTGAGCGGCATGGCGACCATGTCCGCGCCATTGTGGAGGATGACGGGGTGGGGTTTGATACAGAGTCAAATCATGGCGAACGCCATCTGGGTTTGTTGGGTATGCGCGAACGCGCCGAATTATTGAACGGCATCCTGACGGTTGAATCATCCCCGCAGCGCGGCACAAGTATTTTTATTGAAATCCCTCTGGTTGCGGAAAAGGAAACGGCAGCCGCATGAACTCCATCACGCGAGTTTTATTAGCCGACGATCATGCCGTCC
>JACAEP010000043.1 GCA_013388795.1 Chloroflexota bacterium
AGAGATTTCTCTGACGCGCACTCTTTCTCTTGATCCTCTTATTTGTAACCTAATAATCTCAGTCCGTTCAACACAACCAAGACCGTACTGCCTTCGTGACCAATTACACCCAAAGGAAGCGCCAATTCGGCGCCAAAAGCGCCCGCTACCAGCAGCACGATCACGCTCATGGAAAAGGTCAGGTTTTGCCAGACGACCTTGCGCGCCTGCCTTGCCAAACCAATGGAGAAGGGGATCTTGCGCAAGTCGTCAGACATCAAAACTACATCTGCGGTTTCAATGGCAACATCTGTGCCAGCGCCGCCCATGGCGATGCCGATGTCGGCGCTGGCGAGAGAGGGAGCGTCGTTGACACCGTCGCCAACCATGGCTACGGGACCATACTTCTTTTGCAGCGACTTCAGTACCATGACCTTATCCTGCGGCAACAAGTCCGCGTGAAATTCATCCACACCGGCGCGAGCAGCGATCTTGGCAGCGACTTTGGCATTATCCCCCGTCAACATGACGATGTGTTCAATCCCGATTGCTTTGAGCGCCTTGATCATTTCCATGGCATCTTTGCGCAGCGTATCTGCCACACTGAGCAAACCAAGGAATGTACTATTGGCAGCAGAATATACAAACATGGCCGTCTGACCCTCTTCTTGCATGGCATATGCCAATTCTGCGACCCCAGCCGGGATGCGAATGCCGCGTTCGATAAACAAACGCTCGTTACCGATCAATAGATGCTGAGAGTCAACAAGGCCTTCCACGCCCTGCCCGGGGATGGCGCGAAATTCCATGGACGGAGGCAGGCGCAGGTCGCGGGCATGAGCCGCCTGTACGATTGCCTTTGCCAGCGGATGTTCTGAACGCGACTCTAATCCTGCCGCCAATCGTAAAAGTTCATCCTCATTCAGATCGCTGAATGTGTGCAGGCTCGTCAAGGCGGGTTTGCCGCTGGTAAGGGTGCCGGTCTTATCGAACGCCAACACTTTGAGTGTGGCGGTCTTTTCGAGATGCGCGCCGCCTTTGAAGAGCACGCCATTGCGCGCGCCATTTGCAATTGCAGATAAAATGCTGGCGGGCGTCGAAATGACCAGCGCGCATGGCGAAGCGACTACCAGCCAGGTCATGGCGCGATAGAAAGTGGCTTGGAAGTCGTGACCGAGTACGAGCCACGGCACGAAGATGAGCAACACCGCCGCCGCCAAAACAAAAATGGCATAGCGTTGTTCGAACGTGTCGAGCATTTGCTGGGTGTTGGCTTTGGTGGATTGCGCTTCTTCCACCATCTTGACGATGCGCGCCAGGGTGGTATCTTTGGCCAGTCGTGTCACACAGATTTCCAGCGAGCCTGTCCCGTTGACTGTGCCGGCAAAAACGAAATCACTTTCGTTTTTTTGCACCGGCATCGACTCGCCTGTGATAGTGGCTTGATCGACATCCGATGAACCCGAGAGAACTTCACCGTCGATGGGGAAGCGTTCGCCGGGACGCACAAGCACAACATCGCCTAGCGTCAGTTGTTCGATGGGCAGCGAGGTCCAACGCGAACCACGCCGCACGGTGGCCTGCTTTGGGCGTAAATCTAAAAGTTTTTCAATGGCTTTGCGGCTGCGATCCATTGCATAGGTTTGCAGCGTGTTCGAAAGCGAGAACAGGAAGAGCAAGGTTGCGCCTTCGGCGGGCTGTCCAATCGCCGTTGCGCCCAGCGCTGCGAGGATCATCAGCAAATCCACGTTGAGCGTTTTTTTCTTCAACGCCTCAACGCTTGCCATCAAGCCAAACCATCCCCCGGTGATGTAGGCAACAAAATACAAACTGAAGATGAATACCGGATTCCACCCCAGACCCGCGCCGATAAAGGCGGTCAATCCGGTCACGGCGTTGATGATCGTAAATGCAACTTCGATTTTTTCAACCGGAATCTCGATTTTCTTTTTCTCCGCCCCGGCGGGATTCAAAAACGCCGCTTCGATCTCGATACTTTCGCTGGTTGCCAGCTGCGGAGCGCTCAAGCGCACTTCGAGCGTGTTCTTGTGGAATGTGGCCGTGGGCGCGTTGGCGGCGGCTTCGTATTGACGCGAAAGTTTCGCTGCCAGTTCGCCCGCGCATTCCACACAGTCTGCCTCGCCTCGTTTGCGTTTTGCGGCGCATTGCGCCATCCGCATCGACGCTGCGCGCCCGGCATGGTTAATCACTTCCAGCGCGCGTTCCGTGCTGATAAGACGCGGGTCGAAGACAGCTTTCAAACTGCCATTGGCGTAGTTGTAATCAACTTCCTGAATGCCTTCATATCCGCGCAGGGCATCAGAGAGAATTTCGGTACAGCGGGTTTCTTTTTGTGGACTTTGCAGGCTCATTGTTTTTTCTTTGCCTTTCCTTGTTTCTTTTGGCAATCGGGACACAACCCATAATACAGCACCCGCGCACCAAGCAGTTTGTAGCCTGAAGCCGCGGTGATTTCAGAATCCAAATGGGTGACGTGTTCGCTGGGGATGTCCATGATGTGCGAGCAGGAAATGCACGCCAGATTGACATGCGGTTCCGTGTCCGCGTCATAATGGACCTTGTCATCTCCAGCGTGACCCAGCGCATTCACCACGCCCAAACCAACCAACGTGTCGAGCGTGTTGTACACTGTGGCAAGGCTGAGCGAGTGAAAGCGCGGCTTAAGCTCATCATAGATCATTGCTGCAGTGGGATGTTCATGGCTGGTAGCCAGCAGTTCGCAGATCGCCACACGCTGTGGGGTGACGCGCATGCCTGCATGTTGCAGAGCGGCTGTGAGAGTAGATGGATCGGACATGGGTTCTCTTATTTATAATAATTACAAATTTAGAATAATTATAAATAAGAAGAATGATTTGTCAAGTGATGAGTATCCATGAATTCAAGTTCTTACACTCCTCTTATTGACGCATCATTTTCCCGCTGTTATCATTACTCTGCATTTGATAGCACTCTCAAGTTGAGAGTGCTAACTTCATGACCATGCCAAACCTCACCGAACGACAGAAAACCCTCCTGATGCTAATCATTCGTGATTACATCGACACCGCCCAGCCCATCGGCTCAAAGCGGCTGGCGGAGCATTACCACATCAACCTGTCGTCGGCGACCATTCGTCATGAGATGGCAGCGCTGACTGAAATGGGCTACCTGCGCCAGCCGCATACCTCTGCCGGGCGCGTGCCCACCGAAGAAGGCTATCGCTACTTCGTCAGTGAAATGATGCACAGCGCCGAACTGCCCGAAACCGTTCAGCACACCATCTCGCACCAGTTCTACCAATCGCGCCCCGAACTCGATCAGTGGATGACCCTCGCGGCGTCCATCCTTGCGAGTCAATCGCAGGGCGTTTCGGTTGTTGCCGCGCCGCATGTTGAGAGCGCCAAATTCAAGCACGTTGAATTGATCTCGACCCAAGGCAGGCAAGTGCTGATGGTCTTGGTGATTCTTGGCGGGGAAGTGTCTCAGCAGATTTTGACGTTGGCGGAACCTGTTGCCCAGGAGCGCCTTAGCGGAACCGCAGCGCGTCTTAACGGACTTTTGGCGGGTCAGACCGCCCAAGCCATTTCCACGCTGACGGCTCGCCCCGACCCGCTCGACCAGGACATCCTATTGCTCATCGCACAGGACATGCGTCGCATCGCGGACAAGTCTTCGGGTGAGATTTACACCGACGGCTTGACCAACATTTTAGACAAGCCTGAATTCTCCGAGGTAGATGGTCCACGCCGGGCGTTGAAAATTTTTGAAGAACCCGCCACCCTGCAAGACCTGCTGGCAAAGACCACCAGCAACAGCAATGTCGGCGCGTTGCAGGTGCTGATCGGCGGCGAAGGCGAGTATGACGACCTGCGTCAATGCAGCATGGTTGTCGCCCGTTACGGCGTTCCCGGCATGGCGACCGGCGCGCTGGGCGTGCTCGGTCCCATGCGCATGGCATATTCGCGGACAATTCCCACTGTGCGATTTGTGGCTGGGTTGTTGAGTGATTTGGTGAGTGACAATATTTCTGGTGAATAAATAACGATATTCGATAATCGATACTCGAACTTCGAATAACGAATATCGAATATCGAATATCGAAACTACGAGAGTGAGACACATGGCAGAAGAAGTGAACAAGAACGAAGAAATCGAAGAGACTCAAGCCGCAGCGGAATCACAGGCTGAGACGACCGAACAGGCTCCCGGCGACGCGGAGCGTGAGGCGTTGATTCAGCAGTTGAAAGAGGCTGAATCCAAGATGGTCGAATATAAAGATGGGTGGGCGCGGTCTCAGGCGGAGTTCCAGAATTTCCGCAAGCGCGTGGAGCGCGATAACGAGACGTTCAAGGCTTCGACCAAGGGCGACATTTTCAAAAAGGTGTTGCCCGTGCTAGATGACCTGGAACGCGCTTTGCAAAACCGCCCTGCCGACGATGCCTGGGCAAACGGCATTGAGTTGGTGGCGCGCAAGTTCCAGAATATTTTGGATATGGAGGGTGTGAAGAAGATCGAAGCGAAGGGCGCGGCGTTTGACCCGAACTTCCATGAAGCCATCTCGCATGAACCGTCTGATGAAGTGGAAAGCGGACATGTGATCGATGTGGTTCAGAACGGTTATGTGATTGGCGAGCGTGTGATAAGACCGGCATTGGTGAGAGTGGCGCAGTAAAAATCAGTCAAAGGTCGAAGGTTGCAGGTCAAAGGTTTTGACTTTCGACTTTTGACTTTCGACAATCATTGAGGAGAAATTATTTCATGGCGAAGATTATAGGAATTGACTTAGGCACGACCAACTCTGTCGCGGCGGTGATGCAAGGCGGCGAACCGATCGTGATTCCATCGGCGGAAGGGGAGCGTTTGGTTCCTTCTGTGGTGGCGATGAATAAAAATAACGAGCGTTTGGTGGGGCGTGTGGCGCGCAACCAGGCGATCACGAATCCACAGAATACGATTTTTTCGGTGAAGCGATTCATGGGGCGCAAGTCTGATGACCCGCAGGTGGAGCATACAAAGAAACGCGTGCCTTATGCAGTCACTGCTGCGGCAAATGGCGATGTGCGCGTGCAATTGGATGAAAAGGAATACAGTCCGCCGGAAGTATCCGCGATGATCCTTGCGAAGATCAAGGCGGATGCGGAGGCATATCTCGGTGAAACGATCACGCAGGCAGTCATCACCGTGCCTGCTTATTTTAATGACGCACAGCGGAATGCCACAAAAGATGCGGGCAAGATCGCTGGGCTTGAAGTGCTTCGCATTATCAATGAGCCAACCGCTTCATCGCTTGCCTACGGACTTGATAAAAAGAAAAATGAAGCCATTGTTGTTTACGATCTTGGCGGCGGCACATTCGATGTCTCCGTCCTTGATGTGGGTGACGGCGTTTTTCAAGTGCGTGCCACGAGCGGCGATACGTTCCTCGGCGGCGATGACTTTGATCTTCGCATCATGGATCATTTAATCGAGACCTTCAAGAAGGACAATGGTATTGACTTAAACAATGACCGCCAGTCTTTACAACGTTTGAAAGAGGCTTCTGAAAAAGCAAAGATCGAACTTTCAACCGTGATGCAGACAGAAATTAATTTGCCATATTTAACTGCGGATGCAAGCGGCCCCAAACATTTGGTGATGACCATGACCCGCGCAAAGTTGGAACAAATTACAGCGGATCTTGTCGACCGAACGATTGCCCCCGTCAAACAGGCATTGTCTGACGCGGGAATAAATGCGGGC
>JACAEP010000348.1 GCA_013388795.1 Chloroflexota bacterium
CCGTTGTGGAAACAGTTGAAGTTGTCAAAGAAGTTGAAAAAGTTGTTACAAAAGAAGTAGAAGTTGTCAAAGAAGTAGCGGTTGACACGAATGCGCTGCCGCCCGAAGAGACCCTGTTCTACGGGGATGACAGCGCCTCCGGTTCTGGCGATATCCCCACGCTCGATCCGTCTTTGCTGGTAGATAGCAAGTCCATTCAATGGGCGCGGGAATTGTTTGTCGGGCCGACCCGCCTCAACGAGGAAACCAATGAAGTTGAGCCGGGCATGGCCACTGAATGGGAAGTCTCGGATGACGGTTTGGTTTATACCTTCAAGCTGCGCGATGACGTGCCCTGGGTGAAGTATAACAACGCCACCGGCGAAGTCGAGCAAGTGATGGACGACGAAGGCAATCCCCGCATTGTCAACGCCAACGACTTTGTCTATGGCATCAGACGCACCCTTGACCCGGCCACTGCCTCTGACTACTCCTATGTCAACTGGCTCATCGTGAACGCCCAGGAAGTTAACGGAGGCGCTGAGGATGCCGACCAGAACCCACTCTATGGCAAGGTGGAAGAGATTGGCGTCCGGGCGGTGGATGATTTTACGCTTGAATTTACCCTCAAGGAACCGGCGGCTTTCTTCGCCTCTATTGCCGAGATGTGGATCAATTACGCCCAGCCGCAATGGTTGATCGAGGAGAAGGGTGACCGCTGGATCGAGTCGGGCGTAATTCAAACTTACGGCCCTTATGCTTTGCGAGAGTGGGTGCATGATGTTTCGGTCACTCTGATTGCGAACCCCTTCTGGCCCGGCAGCGATTCTATTCCCAAGCCCTCCATCAAATATGTTCATGCTGAATTCCTGGAAGAGTCGCCTCAATTTGCCAATTATGAGGCCGGCCTGGTTGATGTGGTCAGCGCCCCGGTGACCGAGTTGGACCGGATCAAGGCCGACCCCACCCTATCCGAAGAATTGAATATTGCCCCCAGCCAATGCACCTATTACTATGGCTTCAACGTGACCAAGCCGCCCTTTGACGATGTGAATGTGCGCAAGGCTTTCTCCTATGCGGTGGATCGCACCCTGTTGGTTGAGAATGTGACCAAAGGCGGCCAGGAACCGGCTCGTTGGTTCAGCCGGCCTGGCCTGTTGGCTGGGCCCGATCCCGCGGCGGGCGATGACTTCGGTCCGCCGGTAACGGCTGATCCGGAAAAAGCCAAAGAGTTCCTGGCTGCCTCCACCCAATACCCCACTGCGGGTGATCTGCCCGAAATTAATCTGGCAATGAACCAAACCGAAGCCCACGTTAAAATCGGTGAGGCTATCCAGCAAATGTGGAAAGAAAACCTGGGAGTAGAGGCAAACCTGGTAATCCAGGAGTGGAAGGTTTACCTGGAGACCCTGGACGAAGACCCGCCCCAAATCTGGCGCTTGGGCTGGTGCTCTGACTACCCCGATGCCAGCAACTTCCTCAAAGATGTTTTCCGCTCCGACTCCGGCAACAACCACACCAAGTGGGGCAACGAGGAGTTTGATCGGATAGTAGATGAAGCGGCCCGCGAAACCGATCTGGCCAAGCGTAAGGATCTTTACCTGCAAGCCGAGAAGATTTTGATTGAGGACGAAGCGGTTATTATCCCGCTTTACTGGTATACCGAAGTCAATCTTACCAAGCCCCATGTTACCCGTACCTATGGTACAGGCGGCCAGGAATCTTTTGAGAAGTGGTCGTTGAATAAGTAGTTTCGTAGTACGTGGTGCGTGGTATGTTGCCCTTAACACAACACGCACCACGTTTTGAGTTGTTACCAAATTTACTTTAGATGCCGCTGTGAAAATTCATTCCCTGATCTGGTTGCCGGAAATCATTGAAAAACTTGAGGTTAAGCATGGCGTCGAAATAGAAGAGGTTGAATAAGTTTTTGAACTTGGCCCAATTTATTATCGGGGGCCGCGAGGTAGGCGTTCGTGTGAAAATCTATATAAAGCCTATGGTCAAACAGCCGAAGGAAGATACCTCTTTGTTGTGTTTATCTACAAACTTGATCGCAAAGCTCTGATTTTAAGTGCCCGTGATATGAGCGAGACTGAGCGTAGGTTATATCGGAAAGGTTAAGAGTGTCAAAAATACCTGAATTCAAAACTTTGGATGAAGCTGTTGAATTTTGGGAAACCCACAACTCAACTGAGTATTGGGAAGATATGGAAGAAGTTACTTTTGAGGTTAATCTTCGCCGTAATTTGCTCCATCCCAAGTTAATAACTTTAGCCTATCGGCCTAGTCACTGCCCCCGTTGTCAGCAGGATTTTGATGATGTGGTTATTGAGTATATTACCCTGGATAATGGACATCTGTTGGTGATTCGTGATGTGCCAGCGTTACGTTGTCGAACGAATGGACACGAATATATTTTGGAAGAAACACTCAATAAAGTAGAACGGTTATTAGAGCTTGAGAAAAAACAGGGTATTCAACCTACTGAACGACTCAGTGTACCGGTGTTTAGTTTGAAGAAAGCTGCTTGAGAGAGGAAGGAATTATGGCCCGTTACATTGCCCGCCGTTTGTTGTGGTTGTTGGTTGTAGTTTTCTTCGTCTCACTGATCACCTTTGGGTTTGCCCGCGCCGTGCCCGGCGGCCCCTTTTCCGCTGAAAAGAAACTTCCAGCCGCTGTATTGGCCCAGTTGGAGAAAAAATACAACCTCGATGCGCCGTTGTGGCAGCAGTATCTTAGCTATATGGGGGATATCCTCATCCCCAGAATTACCAGCGAGGCGGTAGAAGGTTCCCTCTTATCCGATTACCTCATCAATATCCCGCTCGGCTCAGATTTGACCTTCCAATGGATGAACTTTGGTCCCTCTTACAAAGATAGGTCCAGAACCGTCAACGATATTTTTCGGGAAAATCTGCCGGTTTCTTTTGAGTTAGGTTTTTACGCCTTTATTCTGGCGGTGGTTGTCGGCCTGCCTTTGGGGGTGGTGGCGGCGCTCAAGCAAAATACCCTGTGGGATTACCTGGCCATGTCGGTGGCTATTTTTGGGGTGTCGGTGCCTTCCATTGCGTTAGGCCCTATTTTTATTTGGCTGTTTGCCGTAGAATTGGCCTGGTTTTTGCCCAGTGGTTGGGGCAGTTGGCGGCAGGATGTGCTGCCGGCCGTTGTTTTGGGGGTAGGCAGCTCGGCGGTAATTGCCCGGCTCACCCAAGCCAGTTTGCTCCAGGTTGTTCGTGAAGATTATATTCGGACGGCCCGCGCCAAAGGTTTAAGAGAAGGGGTGATTATAGTCCGGCATGCGCTCCGCAACTCGCTCATTCCCGTTGTCACGGTTATGGGGCCGATTTTTGCGTTTCTGGTTACCGGCACGCTGGTTACCGAGACTATCTTTGGCGTACCGGGCATGGGCAAATATTTTGTGGGCAGCATTACCAATCGGGATTACCCGGTGATTATGGGGACTATTCTCTTCTTTGCTATTATTATAGTTTTGGCCAACTTGATTGTTGATTTAATGTATGCGTGGCTCGACCCCAGGATTCGGTATACCTAATTTATTTACGATTTACGATTTACGATTTACGATTAAAACTTAACAATCGTAAATCGTAAATCGGCAATCGTAAATCGTCAAGGAGGTTCTTATGGCCGTTCAACAACAAGCCGCATCCAGAGTGACAGGGGCGCCGGGAGCAGCCTTGCCGGTGCGCCGGCGAGAAGTCAGTCTGTGGGCCGATGCCTGGCGGCGCTTACTCAAAAATAAAGCGGCGGTTACCGGGGGCATCATCATTTTGATTGTCTTGGTTATGGCTATTTTTGCCGACACCTGGGTTTTTACGCTTTTTACAGGGGGAGAACCCCAGCCCCTCTTGGCTCCGCAGAGTTATGAAAAGCAAAGTTTGGTGGATAATAATGTGGTTCCCCATTGGTTAACCGTTGTTTTCCCCACCATGAAGCCGGTGGGTGAGGTGGGCGGCTATGCCAAACTTAGCGACAAATTTATCCTGGGCGCGGATTACAACGGGCGCGATTTGCTGAGCCGGATCATTTACGGCGCACGTGTATCGCTGGCGGTGGCTTTTGTTGGGTCGTTTATTAGCTTATTGATCGGCGTTGTGTACGGCACCATTTCTGGTTACTTTGGCGGGCGGGTTGATAACCTGATGATGCGTTTTGTGGATGTGATGTATGGCTTCCCCGACATTCTGTTTGTGATTTTACTGTTAGCCTTCTTCCGTTCTACCACCGCGGCAGCGGAAGAGGGGACGTTACGTGGTTTCTTTACTATGATTGACAACTCCATGGGCGGCATGTTTTTTATCTTTGTCGGCCTGGGTGTTACCGCCTGGATGTCCATGGCCCGTTTGACTCGAGGTCAAATTCTGTCGCTCAGAGAAAAGGAGTTCATTGAAGCGGCCCGTTCGATTGGCACGTTTGACATCAGGATTATGACTCGGCACATTCTGCCCAATATTCTTGGCCCGATTGTGGTCAACCAAACGCTGGATATTCCCCGTTACATCGCTACAGAAGCCTTCCTCAGTTTCATTGGTTTGGGAGTGTTACGGCCTACCCCTAGCTGGGGGGCTATGATTGTGGACGGTTCTGAGGCCATTCGTACTTACCCTCATCAGGCCATTATTCCTGCTCTGGCCCTGGCCATCATCATGTTTGCCTTCAACTTTTTGGGTGATGGTTTGCGTGACGCGCTTGATCCCCGCCTCAAGGGGTCAGACTGAAAATAAAAATAAGAATTTAGAAATTAGGCTAACCTTCTAATTTCTTTTTTCTTATTTCTACCCGACTCGTGTCGCAAATAGCTTCAATGCTACGAAACAACGGTTTATTGATAGCCTTCACCCTCGCCTTGCTTCTCATCTTTACCGGCAGCGCCCTGGCTGCAAGTGACCGTCGACCGCCGACCGCCGACCGCCGACTATCTCTCATTCTCCCCGCTTCGTCTCTATCCTCTATCTTCTATCCTCTATCTTCCACCCTCACCCCTTCATCCTTCATCCCTCATCCCTCATCCTTTCTTCCCCTGTCTACCGTCTACCGTCTACCGTCTACCGATGGCGCTAAACTCTTCAAGCAGTGGTGCTCCAC
>JACAEP010000084.1 GCA_013388795.1 Chloroflexota bacterium
GGCGAGCGCAATAAGGTGATGCGCATGACGTTGTTGTAAATATCGTGTCCGTACTTGCAATCGTTGAGCAAACTCACGCCGTAGCCGCCTTCGGAGAGGTCCACCCACTTGTGAGCGCAGGTCTCGAAGCGCGCCCAGTCCCAACTGGTGTTGCGATGCGTCGGGCGGGTGACATTGCCCCATTGGATTTCATACGTCGCTTGCGGCGATAACACATCTACAGGGAAGGCAACCTTGAGCATGGTGTGGCGTTCCTGCCAGTGGATGCGCGTGTCGAAGTCCAGCCGCGGCGCGTTGTAATTGAGCGAAATGCGCTGGGTGTATTCGCTGCTGAGAATTTTGCGTTTGATTTCAACCGTCTGGCGCAGTTCGCCGTGTTCAACGAATTGAATCGACGTTGCAGGTTCCGCCAGCCACATTTTGTCATCGTAGAAGATGTCCACATCCCAGGCATCCCATGACTTTGGGCGGTCTTCGAAGGCTTGGAATTGGTTGGCGATGGCGTTGGGAGGCAGAACGTCACGATTTGATTTCTTGTCGAAAATGCGAGTGATGTCGCCAGCGGGATTGATGGTTACTTGTAAATAATCATTCTCAAGGATATGACCGCGGACGGCAGACGGCGGACGGCTTTGTTCGGTCTGCGGTCGGTCGTCTGCGGTCTTCTTCAACGCCGCCACGCTATATGGCGCCATCTCACCCGCATCCAGCCAAACGCCAGAATCCGCTTGCTGGACGGGAACAGGCTGCCCGTCGAGGGTGAAGCGGTGAAATGAGTCGCCTGGGATGAAGACCAAAGCTTGTTGTGTGAACGAAGTCGGGTTGACGAGAATCAGGTCTGCATCCAGATGATTTGCAATTGAATTTAATGCTTCATTGCGAAGTTGAGTCATATCCGTTGCGAGTTCGGCATATTGCTGTTGCGATTCTTCGTAGACGGGCGCGATGCTGGAGCCTGGGATGATGTCGTGGAATTGGTTGAGGCAAATTGTCTGCCATGCGTTGCGAAATGCAGTGATCGGATATTGGTAATTGGTAATTAGTGAAGCGAGTGTGGCGATGAATTCAGTGTCGTGCAGGAGAAATTCGGTTTTGCGGTTGGCGCGTTTGTTGCGGGCTTGGGTGGTGTAGGTGCCGCGATGATATTCGAGATACAGTTCGCCGTTCCAGACGGGCATCATTTTTGATTCGGTCAACGGCGCAATGGACTCGAAAAAATTTTTAACGCTCGACTGTTTGACGCGAGGAAGCGCAGGGAAGTTTTTCATCACTTCGATATTTTCGAGCATCTCGCGTGTAGGGCCGCCGCCGCCATCGCCAAAGCCGTATGCCATGAGGAGGTCGCGTTGCATTTCTTTTTGTTGAAAGTTTTGCCACGTACCGAGCGCTTCTTTGGCATTTGCCATCGAGTTGTACGTGCTGGCATATTCACTACCGAATTCTTTGACGGTGCTGAAATGCGTGAGGATCTGCGTGCCGTCAATGCCCTGCCACATGAATGTATCGTATGGGAGACGGTTGTATTGACTCCAACCGATTTTGATGGTCATGAAATATTTCAAGCCCGCCTGCTTGATGAGTTGCGGCAATGCCCAGGCGTAGCCAAACACATCGGGCAGCCACAGCACGGGACTCTCGGCATCTTTGCCGAAGTGTTCTTTGAAGAATGCGCGACCCAACAGGAATTGCCTTGCCAATGATTCTGCGCCGCTTAAGTTGCAATCGGCTTCGACCCACATGCCGCCCATCGGCTCCCAGCGCCCTTCTTTGATGCGTTGTTTGATTTCTTCAAAGAGTTGTGGCTGGTCTTCCTTGATGAATTGATACAGTTGCGGCTGCGACTGGCTGAAATGGTAATCAGGGAATTGTTCCATCAGGCGGATGACGTTGTGGAATGTGCGTTCCGATTTGCGGCGGGTCTGACCGAGAGTCCACAGCCAGGCAACATCAATGTGCGCGTGACCTGTGGCATGGATCACTGCATCGAGCGGCGCACCTGCTTTGGCAATGCCATCTTTCAATGCCTGCATGGCATGTGAAATGCTTTCGTAAAATTTTTCTTCGCCGATGGGGTCACGGGTATCAAGCGCAACAAAGGCTTCGTTGAGTGCATTAAGCAGGTGATGTTTGGCGGGGTTGTTGTCGTCGAGGTTGTTCGCGGTTTCGAGCGCGATGCGTGACAGCGCGATAAAGTCACGGGTGGGTGGATGGATTTGCACAACCGCACATGGGCGCATATATAGTTTGGTGTGGAAGTCGCCGTCGGCCGCGCCGCCGAGTCCCGTCCAGCCGTGCAGGGCGAGCGTATGCTCTTTGCCGTCGCGCCATTGGGGTTCGAGCAGAATTTCCTGATGGTGGCGGTCACAGGCGGCATAGGGGACCCCGTCAATGTACGCGAGACATTCGGGATGCGAGAAGTCGCCTGCATCACCAAGCGGAAGATATAAGGCAAGCGGTTGCATTGCATCCATGGATTTGGGAATCGTGAATGTTGTCCGCAAAATGAAGTCTTGCATCCACGAGCCCCAGTAGGTGTTGGCTTGGACTTCCGTCCACTGTGAATCGTCCACATTTGAGTCAATTGGTGGGGGTGTTAATGGATCCGCCAGTTCAAGGTATTTGAACGATGGCAAATCTTTGCGCTTGATATAAACCAGCGGCGCGATGAGGTCGAGTCGTGCTTTGATTTTTTCGGGTGTCCAGCGTTGTTTGTGATACATAGTGTTCCAGAGATGAAGGAAGAAAAATGTTGACCGCGGACGACAGACCGTTTTTCGTGGTCGGCGGTCTGCGGTCATAACGTATGTGCTATGCCAAAAGGCAGGTTATGTCTTCGGGTGTATTCGGGCAGGAGTTTCAAGGTGCAGTCAATCATGTCTTGTGGAATGTTATCCAGCGGGATATTGCAAGCCTTCAGGGCTTTTTCCAGCGGCGCAGTGTCTTGCCCTTGTAGTTTTGCAATCAACAAAATAGCGGGACCGACCAAATCGCCGTGCGGAAGCCCATGCCCCATTTCGTTTTCGACGGCGTAGGCGAAGTAGTGTTCGCTGCCCTCTTCGGGGCGGGAGTGACCGATTTGATTGCACAACTGCACTTCCATTGCCAGACAGTCGTACAAAGTTTTCAATCCATCTTTATCGCCGCGCCCTGCCGCTTCGGCGCAATCGAGTACGCCGCTCAAAATGGACTGGGCGTTGTCGTATACCCAGGGGATGAACTCCATACCTGCGGGGTTTTTGCCTTGCTCATGCGCGAACTTCCAATCCCACGCGCCTGTGGCAATGGACATCACATCGGTGATGCCTGCGGCGCGGATGGTGGCGGGGGCTTTGGCGATGATGTCGAGGTCCAGGATGAGATGTTCGGGCGTTTTGGTTTCGATGTAATAAACACAGCCGTCTTTTCTGATACCTGATGCCCATGTAATAAATGCGTCTACAGATAATGCGGTGGGCAAGACAACCAGCGGCAGACTCAGTTTGGCGGCGAGGTATTTGGAGGCATCCGCGGTCAGTCCGCCGCCGACGGCATAGACGACCGCTGACCGCCGACCGTTGACCAATGCAGTCTGCCGTCCGTTGTCTGCGGTCAAAAGAGAGTCCCAATGTTCGGTCGTCGCTTCGGTGACTTCGATTTTGGAGGCAACGTTCAGCCCTTTGAGATTCACTTTCACCGCATTCCACGCGGGCGCCGATGTGACGAGCAGGGCTTTACGTTTGTCTTCGATCTCGGCAAAGGACATAAGTTCAACTTTTGGCAAATTCCAAAACGGTTTCATTCGTTCCTCAATGCTCCAAACGTCCTGCCGACCACATCCCAAACCAAATCGGGATTTTCGGATGCGCCGTCCCAGGCGGCGTTGCCGCGGATTCCCCAAATGGCGATGGATTGCGCGCCTCTTTCGACGGCAAGCCTGAATCCCGTTTAGAGTTCAGGTTCCCGCCCCGATGGGATTCCAAAGCCCTGCGCCCAAAAGTGTGGAGTGAGTCCGCGCGGCTGGCAGACGTTCATGGTGCGTTCCATTTGTTGCGCAACGTATGTTTCGCAAGGCTTGGTATGCAGGAACCAGTATGGGTCGGTGCCGAAGATGTCCAGCCCGCGAATGTCGGCGATGCGATTCCAGGGGAGCGATTCGCTGGCTTCGTCGTCCACGGGTAAGAGCGTGATGGCGTTCTTTGCGCCTTTGTCTTTGGCGTAGCCGATCATTTCAGTGAGGAAGTCCACCATCAGGTCTTCGCGGTGCTGGCGCATTTCGGGGGTCAACGAATCGGGCATGGATTGACCGAAGCGGCTCTGGAA
>JACAEP010000044.1 GCA_013388795.1 Chloroflexota bacterium
ATCGTTGAAGAGTTAATCGCCAAAAATATCGCCGATGATGAACGCCCGAATGGCGGCGCAGTCATCGTGAAGATTGACGAGAAACTTGGGCTGACCAAAGAGAAGTACCGCACGAATGTCATTTTGCGAAACGATGGCACGACCCTCTACCTGACCAAAGATCTTGCATTGGCAAAAGTTAAATTTGAGCAATATCACGTAGATCGCTCGATCTACGTGGTGGACTCGCGGCAATCGCTGTATTTACAGCAGGCATTTGCGATTTTGAAGTTGTGGGGATTTCCGCAAGCGGAGAAGTGTTACCACCTTGGGTATGGCTTCGTGAGTTTGCCCGAAGGCGCCATGTCTTCGCGCAAGGGGCGCGTGGTGCTCTTCAAGGAAGTCTACGACGAAGCCATCAAGCGCGTGCTTTCGGTGGAAGCCGAAAAGAGTGTGGATATTCCCGCCGAAGAACGCGAAAAGATCGCCGCACAGATCGGTTTGGGCGCGCTGGTCTATTCCATGCTTTCGGTGGACAACAACAAAGACATTGTCTTCAACATCGAAGAAGCTCTTTCGTTTGATGGGCGAACGGGTCCATATATTCAGAATGCGCATGTGCGGGCGAATTCGATCTTAAAGAAGTCAAAGGTCGAAGGTCAAAAGTCAGACGACCTTAGACTTTCGACTTTCGACTATGAATTAACAAAGCAGGAAATAGAACTCATCGAGCAGATGTCGCAATTCCCACAGAAGGTGCAGCAGGCGGCGGAGGAATATCGTCCGCTGGTAATGGCGATGTATGCCTACGATCTGGCGAATGCTTTCCACTCGTTCTATCATGCCGTGCCAGTTTTGCAAAATGACGACGAGCAGGTGAAGAACGCCCGTCTGCGCTTGGTGGCGGCGGCAAAGCAGGTGGTGGCAAACGCGCTCAGGCTGCTGGATATTCAGTCGCCGGATGTGATGTAAGAAGAACAGTGAACAGTAATCAGCGAACAGAGCGGGGTGAAAGGTTCGGTCTGTTTTTGGGCAGGTAATGGGATCAAATCGTTTGTAAGTTTTGCGTGTTATTCCATGCGAACACATTTCATCAAGGAGATCTTAATGACTACACTTGCGCCTACTTTATATCACCGCGCATTTCCACAGATTTCTGTGGGTGTGCGCAATATCACCCTTGTTTTACTCGGCTCGTGGCTGGTTGCGCTCTTCGCGCACATTGAAATTCCCCTGCCTTTCTCGCCGGTTCCCATCACTGGGCAAACTTTTGCCGTGCTGCTTGTGGGCGCGCTGCTCGGCTCAAAACGCGGAGCGTCTGCCATGCTCGCCTATATTGCCCAGGGCGCGGCGGGGCTCCCCTTCTTCGCAGGCGGCGCCAGCGGGTTTAGCATTCTCACCGGCGCGACGGCTGGGTATTTGGTTGGCTTTATCGTGGCGGCGTATGTTATCGGCTTGTTCGCGGAGCGCGGCATGGAACGCAGTTTCAAAACATCCATTTTCCCCTTCCTCGTTGGCACCGTGATCATTTACGCCTTCGGTGTGACGTGGTTAACCGCCATCGTTGGTGGGTTTGGTAAAGCCATTGAATTGGGTTTGTTGCCATTCATCGTTGGGGATGTGCTCAAGATGCTGGCGGCGGGGATTACGTTGCCGTCCGCGTGGAAAATGATCGAATAACAGAAACAGGTTCGAGCGGGGAAAGAAGCGTGTCACATCAAAAACAGGCTGAACGTTATCTTGGCGTTCCGCCTGTTTTCTTGTTTAATCCAATTAATAAGACCGCATTGGGTAAAAACGAGTTGGCTCAAATCCCAAGCCGGGTCAACCCGGACATCGTCCTCGATGCGGTGAGCACAGGAGTTTCCTATGCCGATCAAAACCATCATCATGGGCGCCGCCGGGCGCGATTTTCACAACTTCAATACATTTTTCAGAGGGAATAAGGATTATGAAGTTGTAGCCTTTACCGCCACCCAGATCCCGGATATTGAAGGACGCGTCTATCCGAAAGAGTTGGCTGGTGACTTGTACCCGAGCGGAATCCCCATCCGAGCCGAGGAAGAACTGCTCGATCTCATCAAGAAGTATGGCGCGGAGCAGGTCGTCTTTTCCTACAGTGATGTGCCGCATGAATATGTGATGCACAAAGCCAGCATGGTCAATGCTGCGGGCGCGGACTTCCGCATTATGGGCACGAAGAACACGCAAATCAAGTCGAACAAGCCGGTCGTGTCGATCAGCGCCGTTCGGACGGGATCAGGCAAAAGTCAGACGACAAGGCGCGTGGCAGCCGTCTTGCAAGAGATGGGCTACAAAGTCGCAGCGATCCGTCACCCGATGCCTTATGGAAATCTCGTCGCGCAGGAAGTTCAGCGCTACGCAAGCTATGATGACCTCGATGAGTTTGATTGCACGATCGAAGAGCGCGAGGAATATGAACCTCATATTGACAGCGGCGTGATCATTTACGCGAGCGTCGATTACGAAAAGATCATTCGTCAGGCTGAGACCGAAGCGGATATTATTTTGTGGGACGGCGGCAACAACGACTTCCCATTCTATGTGCCTGACTTGCAGATCGTCGTGGCAGACC
>JACAEP010000166.1 GCA_013388795.1 Chloroflexota bacterium
AAAGTGGACGACTTCATCGTCAGCGAACACCTCATCAGTTTGATGCTTGCCCAACTTTCCGAGAACGCCGCGCTCAAAGATGTCTTCGCCGACCTCTTCGACCCCGAAGGCGCGGAAGTGTATCTCAAACCGGTTGGCAATTACATCAAGACCGGTGAACCGGTCAACTTCTATACCGCCGTCGAAGCCGCCAAACGCCGCGGCGAAACGGCCATCGGCTACCGCCTGATGAGCGAAAGCCACGATACAGGCAGGTCCTACGGCGTCCATATCAACCCGAAGAAGTCGGACCCAGTCATGTTCAAGCCGGAAGATAAGTTGATCGTGATCGCGGAGGGGTAGGAAATAATCGTTCTTAAACAAAACCCGCCTGTAGCGTCACAGGCGGCTTTTGTTTTCGCGTTATGGCGGATTATATCTTCTTCCCTTCCGGCGCAGGGACAAATGCCTCGACCCTTGCCCACAACTCGCGGATGTTGATGGGCTTGGACATGTACACGTCGCAGCCGGCGGCCAGCGCTTTTTCAGCATCGCCTTTTAATGCATTCGCAGTGATGGCAATGATGGGTGTATATGCTAGGGTATGCTTGCTGCTCGCGCGAATGCGGCGCGCCACTTCATAGCCGTCGATATCGGGCAGGTTAATGTCGAGCAGAATCAGGTCCACATCCTTTTCCTCCGCTGTGGACACACCCACGATGCCGGTTAAAGCTTCTACTAAAACATATCCGCGCGCTTCCAAGGCCCGTTTGACAAGCATCATGTTATCTGGATTATCCTCAATGTATAGGATGTGATGTCCCATAAATACTCCTATTCCTCTCCAATCTTATCCTTTTCTTTCTCTTCGATCACCTGGATGACTTGATCCACGAACTTGCGGGTGGGCAGAGAACCTTTTTGATACAACGCCTCCACCTGACCATTGAGCCGGTTTCTTTCTTCCATTGTAATATCTTTTGCGCTGACAACGACTACGGGAATGTGCCGGGTGCGCGGGTCGAGTTTCAACTCCTCGACCAGTCCAAATCCATCCATGCCGGGCATGGTCAGGTCGCTGACGATCAGGTCTGGCAATTTTTGCCGCGCAATTGACAACCCCTCCCAGCCATCTTTGGCGTGGAAAATGCGGTAATTCTTCCTGCCCTCCAGCAGGCGGCGGATTAATAAGGCGTCGTCCGAGTTATCGTCAATAAGCAGTACGGTGGTTGTCTTCTCGTCGAGGTTCTCGAGCGCGGCTTGCAAACCCTCGCGCGGAGCGGGGGACTGGTCCTTGCTGAGATGCACATCCAACGCCCATTGATCGCCCAGCACATGTTTTTCAACAGGGAAGGTATGCCCGGTGCAGTTGATGACCGCCAGTTCATCTTTACCGATGACGCCTTGCCTGGATAACTTCTCGAATCCGGCAAAGGCGACGGCGGTTGCCGGTTCGACAGCCATGCCTTCGCTCTTGGCGAGTGATTTCATGGCGTTGTAGGCTTCGAGGTCGGTCACGGATTCCATTACGCCGCCGTATTTCTGCGTGAGATTCCATAGATAGGTGTATGCCTTGCCCGGGTCGCCGGTGGACAGGATGATGATGCGGGTATCTGGAATGACTGGCTCTGCCGTATCC
Source organism: Chloroflexota bacterium (assembly GCA_013388795.1). Taxonomy (GTDB): domain Bacteria; phylum Chloroflexota; class Anaerolineae; order Anaerolineales; family Villigracilaceae; genus Villigracilis. Next base: position 1,619 of record JACAEP010000166.1, read on the forward strand.
CTGCCTGCTTGAAAGGCGTGGACCATCGGCGCGCAGCCCTCCGATTGAATGATGGCAAGTTTGGGAATTTTGTGGATGAGACCCATGTTGAACATTTCTTTGAAACCCTGATAGACGCCCAGCGGTCCCATTCCGCCGCTAACGGCTTGAATGTACCAATCGGGGGCGCGCCAACCAAGTTGTTCCACAATTTCATAGGCGATGGTTTTCATCGATTCGCGGGCCGGGATGGACGTTGCCCCCCGGTCAAGTAATAAATTTTTGCGCTGGGCGAATTGACTCGCGATCTGTTTGGTCTGGTCGTAGTTGCCGCTGACCCGAATGACCTCCGCGCCAAAGAGGGCGGCTTCGCGCAGTTTTTCCTGCGGAACGAGGCTGGTCATAAAGACCCATAGTTTGATGCCGGCCCGGGCGCAGGCGGCAGCGTATGCCACCGCTGCATTCCCCGTTGAAGCAATGACTGCTTCGCGGATTCCGTTCTCGTTCATGGCGGCAACTGCGACTGCGGCTTGCCGGTCTTTGAAGGAAGAGGTCGGGGCGTAGCGTTCGTCCTTGATGTAAACAGAATCATGCCCGAGGTCCGGGGCGAAGCGGTGCGAGAGCCACAGGGGAGTTCCCCCGGCAGGATAAAGATCGAGCGTGGACGGATCCTTGAGGGGCAGGACATCCTGATAACGCCAGAGGTTCGAGGGGCGGTTCGGAATCCCGCGCAGGATTTCGCGTTTGAAGGAATCATAGTTGTAATGCGCTTCGACCCACTGTGATTCGCATTTTTGGCAGATGGCGGGCTGGAACGGGATGTAGGGCTGGGTATGTCCGCAGAGGCTGCATTCAAGATGGAGGGGGGTTGCCATTTGCTATTTTTCCTTTTTCTCGATGATGTCTGTGATGCGGGC
>JACAEP010000085.1 GCA_013388795.1 Chloroflexota bacterium
GCTCCACAGTTACCCGCATCTCAATTCCATCTGTGCTGATATTGATCCAGCCGTTGCGGTCGGTGCGTAAAAGCGAATACCCTTCGAGCGAGTCGAGCACAGCTTGTGAGGGCAGCCCATCCGGGTCTCCAGCGGCGACGTTCAATACTACCAGTTGTGGGTTTAAGTTTTCCCAAAGATCGGGCGGGTTACTCGGCGCGTACCCCGAATCGGCGAGCAGGAGCACATCCACTTTGCCGATCGCATTTCCAAATTCCAATTCTTCGAAGGTCCCGCTGCTTACCCCAATTGGAAGCAGAGCGCGGAAACTTCCGTATTCGATCAATAAAACGCTTCCACGCGCACCTGTTGCCTGTATCTCGATGAATGCGCCATCACCCAGTTCCAGCCTTTGCCCTGACTCTGCAAGAAAGACGGGGATTTCATGCTGTGCAAAATACTCGTCCAATGCGCGCGAGGAGTATGAGGCTTGTACATTCCCGCTCCACAAGACGTTTTCAGGGATATAACGTTCCACCACGCGCGGGAGGGCCGCCAGCTGATCATCTTCTGTCGAGGCGATGATCAGCCAGTCGAGGCGGCGGGTGAACATGGGCAGACGGCGTCCCAGGTCGTCTGAAAGTTCTGATGCGCTGGCTCCACCGTTGACGAGGATGTTGCGTCCCTGCGGGGTCTGAATGAGAACCGCGTCGGCAGAACCCGCTTCGAGGAAGATGACGTGGAACTGTCCGTCGCCTGATTTTGCCGAGGCGTTCCAGAATGTGATCATGCAAATGAAAGCGGCGGCAAATGCCAGGGTTAAGGCGATGGTTCGAAGCGATGCAGCCGCGGTCTTGAACCAGGTTTGGATGGCAGACCCGTTGAAGGTCAGGAGAAGAAGCGAGATATATGTCATATAAATAAACCAAAGAGGGACGTCTCCAAATACGATCACGCCGTTGGGGAGGTGGGCAAAAAATTCCACCATGCGGATGGTGTAGCTTGCAAAGGGACAGGCGATCCATGCCAGCCATTGACCGATGGGGAAGAGGATCAGGCTGATGAATACCGCGATGCCGCCAAGGATCATCACAGCGGGTTGGACGGGCAGAATGAAAGGGTTTGCGATGAATGAGATGAGCGAGAGCCGATGAAAATAATAAAGCATCAGGGGAATGGTCATCACTTGTGCTGCCAGTGTCAGCATGACATTGTCATTGATGATATTGACGACTGTGCTATTTTCCTGCCTGGTCATTTTTTCAAAGATGCGCGCGGTGAAGGTGGAGAGCGGTTCGGCGTAGAGGATAAGGCCGAGCGTGGCGAAGAATGAAAGTTGAAAACCGACATCCCATAGGGCGAGCGGATTCCAGAGCGCCATGAGCGCGGCGACGACTGCCAGTGTGTTGATGCCGGCATTGCGCCTGCCGACTTGTTTTGCAAACAGGGAAAAACTGCCCATGATGGCGGCGCGAACGACGGGCGGGTCGCCGCCAACGAGAAACGCATATAGAAAAACGAAAAGGATGGCAAAGACTGCGCCGAGCCGTTCATTGGTTAGCGTCCACTTGAAGAAGCGAAAGAATAGACCGGCAATGATGGCGATGTTGAAGCCGGAGATGGCGATGATATGGGCTGTGCCCGTATCTTTGAAGGCATCTTGTAATTTCTTTGGCAAGCCGGTATCTACACCGAAGAGAACGCCGGAAAGGAGCGAGGCTTCCGGGTCTGGAAAAATTTTATAGGTAGTGCTGATAAGTTGTTCTTTGAAGCCATAGATCCATTTGTAAACGGGGTTCCCATCATTGCCTGGCAGATGGGTCACTTCGGCGCTGGTCATGTACGAATGGATTCCCTGACGGGCGAGATAATCATGGTATGAGAATTCGTCGTTCTCAGGCGGTGTTTTCACCGTGCCGCGCAAGCGGATGCGCTCGCCATATTCATACGTTTTGTTTGGGGTCACGCGTACCAGCAGCCGACCAGAAACAGGCAAGTCGCCATCGCCGCTGTCCACGGCTTCGACGTTCAGAATAAGGTTGGTGTATTTGTCGCGGTAATCGGGCGGTTCGGCAAGAGAGCCTGTGATGAGCAAGTCGTAATTGCGGTTGTTGTAAAAGGCGATTTGAAAAGCGTCAATATTTGGCTGCCGGGCCTGGTAATAGGCGGAACCGAGAAAGAGAAAGATGGGGATGAGGATGATAAAGGGATACGCGGCTATAAATGGGGAACGCGTTATACGTTGCGAACGCCGAAGGAGGAGGAAAAGAAGAAAGCAAGCAAGAGCGATGAGCGCCCATGCCCAGGCGGGCAGGTAAAGCGCAGCGGCGAGCACAATTCCCGTGAGGAAGGCCAGGGAGATCCACAACAGGGGCATGGGTTGGATTCTACTTTAGTTTAAGGTTCACCACGGCATACCGTGGTGGTGTTGCCACAGCGCCGTTTACTGCGCTAAAAAGCGATATTCGACTATTCACGGATAATACCTGACACATTTCATCCAAAATAATGACATTTACCCAACTTTGAAAAGTTATAATCAACCATCATGAAACAAACAAAGCTTATCCTTGTTACCGGCGCGACCGGTTATGTGGGCGGACGTCTCGTTCCGAAACTTCTTGAAGCCGGGTATCGGGTGCGGTGCCTTGCGCGCGATGCAACCCGTTTGCGCGGCCGCAGTTGGTTAAAAAAGGTTGAGGTGGTGCAAGGCGATGCGCTCAACCCTGCTGAATTGATTCCGGCAATGAGGGGCGTCTCGGTTGCGTATTACCTGATGCACGGCAAACAAGGCGGCAAAGACAGCGCCGAGCGAGACCTGCGCGCCGCGCGAAATTTTGCGCAAGCCGCAGAAAATGAAAACATCGAACAGATCATTTATCTCGGAGAGTTGGTCGATCCCACCGCCAATCTCTCTCCGTATTTGCGTTCACGGCATGAGACCGGCTTTGTATTGCGGCATGGAAAAACCCCCGTCACTGAAATTCGGGCAGGCATGATCATTGGTTCAGGTTCTGCACTGTTCGAAATGGTTCGTTACATCACCGAGCGCCAGCCTGTGCTTACCTGCCCGGCCTGGTTCTTCTCGCAAGCCCAGCCCATTGCCATTCGTGATGTGCTTTCCTATCTTGTGGAGACGCTCAAGACGCCCGATGCGGTTGGGCGCGTTATCGAAGTGGGAGGACCGACCCGCCTCAGTTATGCAGACATGCTGCTGGGGTACGCCAAAGAGCGGAATCTTCGCCGGTGGCTGATCCGCACTCCGTTTTACGCCCCCAGATTCTCCGCCTATTGGGTTCACATGGTCACGCCGATTCATTGGCGGGTGGTTGCGCCGCTGATCGAGGGCTTGCGCGCAAATTTAATTGTCCGTGATGAGACGGCAAAGAAAATATTCCCGCATATTCACCCGATTGATTTTCAAACGGCAGTTCATCTCGCGCTTGGACGCGTCCAACGGGATAATGTCGAAACCCGTTGGGCAGACGCGCTTGTGACCGAAGCAGGCGATGTCCAGCCATATGTTTTTACGGTTGAAGACGGCCTGTTCATCGAGCGCCGCCAGATTGTGCTGGACCTTCCCCCTGAGACTGTTTTCCGCTCTTATACCGGCATTGGCGGCGCGCGCGGCTGGATGTATATGGATTGGGCGTGGGCGATCCGCGGGTGGGTGGATAAAGCCATCGGCGGCGTCGGGTTGCGGCGCGGGCGTCGTCATCCTGATGAGATACACACGGGGGAGGCCCTCGATTTCTGGCGCGTTGAGTTGGTGGAAAAATATCGGATTATGCGTTTACGAGCCGAGATGATCGTGCCTGGCAAAGCCTGGCTGCAATTTGAGTCCACGCCGTTGGAGGAGGAAAAAGGCAAAACCATTTTCACGGTCACGGCGTATTTTGAGCCGTTTGGGCTGCCCGGCTTTTTATATTGGTATGCCATGTTTCCCTTCCATAAATTCATCTTCGATGGACTTGCCCGCCGTCTCGCTTCGCGCGCACGGGTGTTGGGTCATGCCTACTGATCGCTGGTAACCGGCTACTTTCCTAAACCAGCGGGGTTATACACCACATGAATATCTTTTTCCCTCTCCTCGGGTATTTGCTCGGTTCGCTTCCCTTTTCTGTTTGGGTAACGCGTTTTGTAAAGAACGTGGATGTGCGCGACGCGGGTTCTGGCCATGCCACCACGACGAATACGATCCGTCAGGCGGGCTTTGGCTGGGGGGCCTTGGTGCTTTTCCTTGACATTGCCAAGGGATTCATTCCCACGCATCTTGCCTTCCAATATTCCGGCGAGGTTTGGTTGGTTGCCCTAACTGCTTCGGCTTCGGTCATTGGTCATTGCTGGCCCGCCTTTGCTCAATTTCGCGGCGGGATGGGGCTTGCCGTGGCTGGGGGGAGTCTGCTTTCGGTCAATCCTTTGGGGTTCTTGATTTGTCTGGGATTATTGATTGTGTTGGTTCTGACAGTCCGACATTCTGCGCGGGCAAGCGTCTTTGCCGGGGTGTTGTTTGCGCCGGTGTTGTGGTTGTTTCAGATTCGTGATGTCGGTTTTGGGGTGGCGTTTGGCGCAGGGCTGGTTATTGCCGTCCGTTTTTTGATCGATTGGAATCGCAAGTATCGCGAGTTGTGGTTGGATCGGGAGAAGAAGCGCTAAACGTGAGAAGTAAGGTTTGAGGTCTGTAAGCAGGCCAGGGCGGGGGTTGAAGCGAAAAAAACGGCGCGCGCCGTTTTTTTCTTAATCTCCGCTCAGCCAGCCAAAGAGTCCTTTTTGGGGCAGAGTTTCTTCCACCCGCGGCATCGCCAGCAAAACGACGGAGATATTGTCATGCCCGCCGCGTTCGTTTGCGAGGTTGACCAGCGCTTCGGCTGCGGCTTTCAGGTCTCGTTTGTTGCGAATGATGTCACGAATCTCGTCATCCCAGACCAGGTCTGTCAAACCGTCGGTACACATCAAGATGGTGTCGCCGGGTTCGAGATGAAAGCCCTGATTGTTCATGGACTCTTCATCGGATTCGTTGTTGTCGATGCGCAAGCGGAAGTCCACTTCGGGCAGGCGCAGACCGCCAAGATGACGGCGGATGACATGCAAGTTGGGGTGGTCGCGCATCTGCTCGGCTGTGATGATGCCTTTTTCGAAGGCTTCCTGCACCCAGGTATGGTCGATGGTCAGGCGTTGGATGTATTTTCCACGCAAAAGATAAATGCGCGAGTCGCCTACATAGGCGGTGTACAATTTGTTTTCGATGATCCATACACAGGCGCAGGTGGCGCCCATGCCGTGCTCCTCTTCCTTGCCCGCCGAGTGAGAGGCAATTGCCTGGCTGGCATCGTGAATGGAATTTTCCAGAATTTTGATGGGCTTGCGCGCATTGCTTTCTGCCACATGCATGCTGATGTAGTTGACTGCCAGTTCCGCCGCCACCTCTCCGGCACGATGCCCCCCAATGCCATCGGCCACCACGGCAAAGACCGAGGGGCGCGGGTCATCCTTGCTTAACTGAAACGAAGAAACAGCGTAGCGATCCTCATTGTTTTTCCCAGAGAGGCCCGCATGGCTGAGTGCGGCAATATGCAAATGGGCAAGTGTGGTTCGAATCATTCAGAAGGATTCACGGGGGTGATTCTAGGCGCGCGCGGCGGAGGGGGAGTCCGCAGTATAAAGCGGTAGCGTAGTTGACCAAAGTTTACCATATCCCCGTGCGCCAAACGATAACCCTCGCGGGGGATAAGCTCAAAATTAACCCATGTCCCCGCCAGCGACTGGGTATCTTGCAAAAGGTAGCCGCCATCTTCAGTGGCGCGGATGCGCGCATGTGCCGATGAGATCGAGGGGTCATCCAGGATTTGGGTGCATTGCACAGGGTCGGTGCCGATGATGACCTCGCTGCCGTTCAAGGGAATCGGCGGAACGGCGGCAAACTGTTCATCTGCTTGAATGCGTATCAGGGATGCTTCCGCTTCCATCTTCGCCGATTTGGTTGTTTTTGTCTTTTTGGGCTTGGACTGCCGCCTTGGGCGTTTCTCCTTAATTTCTGCGGAAACCTCTTGTTTCAAGATCGGGATGGGCTGGGTGAGCGGGTCGCTTTGAACGCGGCGTTCTTCTTGCATCTGCCGCAAGGAGAGGAAACGCAGCCGTCCGCTGAGCAGGATGACAAAGAGAATCAGCCCGGCAAAGACGATTGCGCCAATGGTCAGTTGAGTGCGGTATTTGGCAAGCAGGGCGGCGGGTCCGCTGGGTGGTTTGATGACCGTGACGATGACCGGCAGGGGCATGCTGGTCTTGCTCAAGCCAAGCGTGTCCACGGCTTCGACCGTCAATTGATGTTCACCGCTGATCGTGTAGGCGGTCAGGTCCCAAGTGAAGGTGTTGAACGGCTCGGTCGTGTTTTCATCTGCGCGGATGCCATCTACAAACAGGGTTGTGCGAGTAAGCGGACGTTCGAAGCCATCGGGAAATTCGATAATGATCTCGATCTGTTGTGTTTCTGGCAGAAGCCTTTCGGTGTTGAAGGGGTCGTCTTCAGGGGCTTGGCGCGTAATTTGGAAGGCTGGCGTGATGGGAAAAGGATTGGGGGGTTGGATGTTTAAGTTGAAGGTCTGTACAGGTGATGTGATCGTTCCGGCGGTTGGTAGATTCACTTGCAGGTTGAGGGTATGCTCACCGGAAAAATTCAGGCGGGAGGTGTATGAGATGTTGTAAATGCGGCGCAAAGGCGAGAAATAGGCTTCCGGGTCTGGGAAGCGTTCTTCGCCGGAGAATTGAAACATACTGCCGCCGGTTTGGATGGCGAGGTTGTTGAAGACCGCGGCGCTGGTGGTGGTGAAGGTCGTGTTCGCATCCACATACCAGACGAAGATGCGAATTTTGTCTGTCACAGCGCGTTGGAGGATGGTCTCAACGGAGGCGGCCAGATTGGGGTCGGTCATCTGGGGGGTGATGAAGAGGATGGCCCGCTTCATGCCAATGCGCGGTGTTTGGGCGCTGACCACATCCAGCGCGGTGACAAGGGATTGGAGGTTGGGGGTGGCAGTCCGTAGTTCTGGCTGGAAGTCCTGCAAGCCGATGACGAAATCAGAGGACGAAGCATGGTTGATGACCGGTCCCGCCTGCGAGACGAGGCTGAGATCGTCAGGCAAATCGGCAGGACGCGCCTGTGCCCATTGTTGGAGCACTTGTGAAACGCGCTGAAAACGGGAGATGCCGTTGGCGTTTTGCGCGCCCAGGGCTTCTCCTTGATTGAAGGCCACAACAAGTTGAAGGGGAATCGCCAGTTCGTTGAAAGCGTCGGCTGGGAGGGGCTGTCCGTTTTCCAGTACGGTAACCGCGTCCGGCTTGAGTCCTGAGGCGAAAATTCCGTTGGCGTCGGTCACATCCACGAAGCCGGTCACGGTCGGGAAGGTGGATGTGTCCACGTTGTAAAGCGTTGCAGAAGCGGTTATCTGTCCCTGCGCTGAGGCCGGGACAGATAGGGTAAAGATCAAGACTATGAGGAAAAAGATGGAGAATTTTTTACGCATTTGCCTGCGCAAAGATGGACCAGTTATCTACGGGTTTGGTAAGTTGACGATAGGAAAGCGCCCAGGCGGTTTTAATGTAGGCGGTCAGCACGCCATTCAATACCAGCAAGACCGGGAAATACAAACCGCAGCAGATAATGGAAACCCAAGCCATGGGGGGCAGCGCGCCGCTCATGGGGAAATTGCCCGAGCCGATGCTAAGGATCAGCGGAAGCATGGCGCCAATGAGGGGCAGGGCAATGACCAGACCAATGATCCCGCTGCCAATTCCCAACACGAGCGAAAGTACGATCATGCCGCCCATGTCCGATTTGGCGATCTCCCAGCCGCGTTTGAAACCGTCGAACATATTTAAGTCTTCAGCAACGATGGCGGCTTGCGCCTGCTCCAGAATGACGTTGACCACCCAGCCTATTGGGATAAGCAGGCAGATGAGCGGCAATAAACAAGCCAACCCGATCCCTGCCGTGGCAAAGGCAATGACGATCACCGGCAGCAAGATGACAAAGAACGCCAATCCTACGAGAAGGTTCAGCCCGAAGAAACGCCAGAAGTATGGCATGCTTTCGGACCAGAGTTCAGCAAAGATCAGGCTTTCTGCGCCGTTTTCCACTTTGAAAACACCTTTGAGTATGCCGATGCGTCCCACCATGCCAAGGGCATAGAACAGGAACGATAAAAGCGCCAGCACAAGACAAACAGCGATGATGATGAGCAGATATTCTTGAAAGAAGTCTTGGGCTTGTTCTATGAAGCGGTCGAAATTTCCTTCAAACGAGGAAAAGCCGCCGTTGTCTGAGGAACCGGAATTGCTGTTTCCGCCGCCATTTCCGCCAGCAAAACCGGCGAACACCCCGAAAACCCAAAGAATCTTGTATTTCCAGATGATTTGCCAGGATCGGGTGAGTATCTTGCCTAGATCGATTTTCATTTCATTCTCCTGAGAATTATGTGGTCTTCCCAAGGCGAAACCTTGTAAATCATACACTACTCAAAGATTTCCGTCCACTTGGGGATGATTGAGAACGGGAATTTTCCGCTCTGTTTGTCATCTTACTTACGCAGGGTTGCTCAGGAGGTCGCGTTCTCCGGTTCATTGGCGGCGAAGATGATTTCGCTCCCAACGGGGCGGGCAAGCCTGAGATAACTTATCCCCAGCGCCGCGGTCATGAACGTCCCGATGATGCCGGAGACGATCGTCATCAATGGAACGAAAAGGCAGGCAAAAAGCCCAACAAAGAGCAGGATAATCGGTTCGATTGTCTCGGTGTCGATCATGATCGGAGCCGCCATGACGGGGATTATGGCAGGGAAAATGAAGATGCTGGAGAGGATGGTCGAACCAAAATAAATGATGAGTGTCAGGATGACAAATTTCCACACATGATGGCGGACGACCTGAAAGGCGCGGTTGACCGCCTGCCACGCCCCCAGGTTTTCTTCGATGACAGCGACCAATGCTCCATCCATGATGGCCACGACAAGGAAAGAAACCGGCGTGAGCAGAATCATCACCGGCTGCATACAAATGGATGCGATTCCCATGGTAACAACAGTCAGCAGAAACACGATCAAAAAGAAAATGGTAAGAGCCAGTCCTACGGACAATTGCAAAATGAGAATCACCGCCAGCGTTCGCCCGAAGTATTGGAAGCCGTCGCGTACCAGATCCATGAAGGCGGTTGAACCTGTGCCGCGCTCCACCCGCAGAATACCCAACATCAGTGACGTATTCCCTGCCGTGCTGGCGATGAAGCTGGCAATGGCGCCCAGAACCGCCACCGCCGCCCAGCCTGCAACAACCAGCCCCATCAGTTCATCGGTTTCACTGATAAACAACACTGGCGCGGCGAATGCAATAAACATCACCGAAGCGATCAACATGGGGAGCATTATGAAGAGCCAAAAGGATTTATGCCTCCAGGTGATCTGAAGCGCGCGAGTTAAGACATTGCCGTAATCAAAGTTCATGTCAACTCCCAATCTGGTCTCGATACGCTCCGCGAAAACCACGCGGAGCTGCTCGACCACCATGACGAATCAAAAATCGTAAATCGAAAATTGCTATTCCCACTCGATCGTGGCGGGGGGTTTGCTCGTAATATCATACACCACGCGGTTGATGCCTGCCACTTCATTCACAATACGGCTCGAAACTTTCGCCAGCAAATCAAAAGGCAGGCGCGCCCAATCGGCGGTCATAAAATCGTCCGTGGTCACCGCGCGAATCGCCGCCGCTTCTTGATATGTGCGCTGGTCGCCCATCACACCGACGGAGCGAACCGGCAATAAAACGACAAAGGCTTGCGATGTTTGCGCGCCTTTGCCAAGAAAACCCGCTTTGGATAATTCCTCCAACAGGATCGCATCCGCCGCCCGCAGGCGGGATACACGCTCAGGCGTACACTCCCCGAGACAGCGCACGGTCAAGCCGGGACCGGGAAACGGCTGCCGCCATACTAAGCCTTGATTCAAGCCGAGGGCTTCGCCCACCAACCGCACTTCATCCTTGAACAAATATCGCAGCGGCTCAACCAGTTCAAACTGCATATCTTCCGGCAGCCCGCCCACATTGTGATGTGATTTGATCTTCGCCGCCTTGCTTCGGTCTGGACCTGACGACTCGACCACATCAGGATAGATCGTCCCTTGCACCAGAAACCTGGGCTGACCGACGTTCTTCGCCTCGCGCTCAAAGATGCGGATGAATTTCTCTCCCACAATTTTTCGTTTGGCTTCCGGGTCGGTCACTCCCTTCAACGCGCCGAGAAAATCGTCGGCGGCATCCACAGTGATGAGTTCCGCGCCCAAGCCCTCCCGAAATGCCGAGGCGACCTGAGTCCCTTCGTTGGCGCGTAACAGTCCCGTATCCACAAAAACACAGACGAGTTGGTCGCCGATGGCTTTATGCACCAACGCCGCCGCCACCGAAGAATCGACTCCGCCTGAAACTGCGGCTAAAACTCTTTCGCCTCCAACTTGTTTGCGAATTTTTTCCACAGCATCATCAATGATGTTTGCAGGAGTCCAATCGGGCGTCGCGCCGCAAATATCAACTGCGAAATGCTTGAGCAGTTGACTGCCGTTCGGGGTGTGATGCACCTCCGGGTGGAACTGCACGCCGAAATACTTTCGTTTTATATCGCCCATCGCTGCGAAGGGACTGTTTCCGCTTTTGGCTAAGGCAATAAATCCTTCCGGTAATTGAGTCACTTTGTCGCCGTGAGACATCCAGACTTTGGAGAGAGCAGAGAGTAGAGGATTAGCGATTAGAGATTCGATCTCTGCATGACCATATTCGCGCTCTGCAGATGAATCCACCTTGCCGCCGAGGGCGTGGGTGAGGGCTTGCATCCCATAGCAGATGCCGAGGATGGGAAGTCCGCTTTCGAGGATGAATTTTTGAATGAAGGGCGCGTTCTCTTCATAAACGGATTTGGGTCCGCCCGACAAGATAAATCCCTTCGGTTTGATCGAGAGGATTTTTTCCTGCGGCGCATCCCACGGGAATAACTCGCAATACACCTGCGCTTCACGAACACGACGGGCAATGATCTGAGCGTACTGCGAACCGAAATCGAGAATGGCAATTGAATTCATGTTTATTCCTGTAGGGGCAGCCTTTACGACCGCCCTTTCGTTGGCGTAAATATAAATGCTGGACAGGGGCAATGAAGCGGGCATAAAGAAGGTTAAGCAACATGCTTTCTGACCGTAGACCACCGTCTGCCGTCCATGGTCTATCGTCAAGTTAATCCACAAACGTGATCTTCCCCACATCCAGCGACTTGATGCACGCGATCGATTCGATGGGCACGCCCAGCGATGACAGCGCATCCCGCCCGCCTTCGAATATTTTTTCGATCAACGCGCCGATGCCCACGACCTTGGAGCCGGAGGCTTCTGCCAAACGGCACAAGCCTAAGATGGTCTGCCCGCTGGCGAGGAAGTCGTCAATGATGAGGACTTTTTCGTTGTTGGCGAGATACTCCGGCGAGACGATCAGCTCGACCATGCGTCCTTTCGTGTGCGAGGGCGCAAGGGTGAGATAGACCTGGTCGGGCATGGTGATGGGTTTGGTCTTGCGGGCGTAGACGACGGGCAGGTTCATGTGAATGGCGGTGGTGAGCGCCGGGGCGATGCCGGAAATCTCCGCCGTGAGAATCTTCGTCGCGCCGACATTCGCAAAGCGTTTGGCAAATTCCCGCCCGCATTCGTCCATGAGTTTGGGGTCCACTTGATGATTGACAAAACTATCTACCTTAAGAATTCCATTGCCGAGGATTTTCCCCTCTTTCAAAATTCGTTCTTGCAAAGCGTTCATGCAGCCTCCGTTTGTCTGGACAGATTATGGTGATGATTTTACAACCGGAATGGGAAAGTGGAAAGCCTGCACCGAGCCTGCCGAAGTGAGGAAAGAAGTTGCTGTTTCTTAAATTACGCATTATGTTTCTGCCCTTATCCTCAATTAATCCGCCAAAAATGACTGTGTTAGAATCCTGCGAGTCATGAAGCAAAATAAGTTCGTGCTGGCATCCAATTCTCCGCGCCGGAAGCAACTATTCGGCTTGGGCGGTTGGGATTTCACCGTCATTGTTGCGGATATAGATGAAACGCCTTTTGCGGACGAGTCTCCGCGCGAGTATGTGATCAGACTGGCGCAAGCCAAGGCGTTGGCGATCCAGCCGCAGGCGGAGTCGGATGCGGTCATCGTCGGGTCGGATACGACGGTGGTGGATGGGAACGAAATCCTCGGCAAACCGATCAATGAAGCGGATGCGCGGCGCATGTTGAAACAATTGCGCGGACGGGTCCATCAGGTATATACAGCGATTGCTATTTTACAAAATGGGAAATTGATGGCGGCTCTCTCCATTACCGATGTGCCCATGCGCGATTATTCCGATGCGGAGATCGAGGCGTATATTGCAACCGGCGACCCGATGGATAAAGCAGGCGCGTATGCCATTCAACATCCGGGCTTCAAGCCTGTGAATAAATTGGACGGATGTTACGCCAGCGTAATGGGTTTGCCGATGTGTCATGTCTTGCGAATATTGAAACAAGTTGAGATCGTTCCGCTGGCAGATGTGCCGCATGCATGTCAATCTCTTTTGAAGTATGATTGCAGCGTTTCGCCTGCCATCTTAAGCGGCGAACTTGCTGGTTCGGACTGAAAGGAAAGCATGAAGTCATTAAGATTTATTCACTTTACACTCATTGCATTGATGCTCGCTGGTTGCGCC
>JACAEP010000045.1 GCA_013388795.1 Chloroflexota bacterium
GGCAAAAGAAATTCAAAAGCGCGTCGAAGCGGCGCGCGAGGACATCATCAAGTTCATGCGCGACATCGTTGCCATTCCCTCGATGGAGTCGCAGATCGGCGAAGTCGGCAAGCGTATTCAGGAAGAAATGAAGAAGCTCGGCTACGACGAGATCCGCTACGACAAAATGGGAAACACCATCGGGCGCATCGGCAACGGGAAGAAGGTCATCGTTTTTGATTCGCACATTGATACGGTTGGCATTGGCGACCCCGCTTCATGGCAGTGGGACCCCTTCAAGGGCAAGGTCGAGGATGGAATCCTTTACGCGCGCGGCGCCTGCGACGAGAAGAACAGCACCCCCGGCATGATCTACGGTCTTGCCATTGCGCGTGATCTCGGTCTGCTTGAAGGCTGGACCGCCTATTATTTTGGAAATATGGAAGAATGGTGCGACGGTATCGCCCCAAACACCTTCGTCGAAGTGGACCCGAAGATCAAACCCGATTTTGTTGTTATTGGTGAACCGACTAAGATGCTGGTCTATCGCGGACACAAGGGGCGCCTTGAGATGAAAGTGACTGCCAAAGGCAAGTCGGCTCATGCGGCGAGCAACCACCTCGGCGATAATGCCATTTATAAATTACTCCCGGTCATTGCAGGCATCCGCGACCTTGAGCCGAAACTGGGCGACCATGAGTTTCTCGGTCATGGCAAGATCACAGTCAGCGATATGCATGTCAAGACACCGTCCATCAATGCCGTGCCCGATGAAGCCGTCATTTACATTGACCGCCGCATGACCTTTGGCGAGACAAAAGAAGCGGTGAAAAAGCAGGTCGAGGATCTGATCCCTGCCGAATTCAAAGAAATGGTCAAGCTGGAAGAACTTTTTTATGATGAGCCTTCCTATACCGGCTTCGTCTTCCCCGTGGATAAATACTTCCCTGCCTGGGCGTATGAAGAGGATCATACCCTGGTACAGGCTGGGCAGGAAGCCCGCGCTCTTATTGGGTTGCCCGCAGCCAAGCCCGGCAAATGGAACTTCTCTACCAACGGCATCTACTGGGCAGGCAAGGCGGGTATTCCGTCCATTGGCTTTGGCCCTGGCGATGAGGAAACAGCGCATACGGTCAATGACTCAGTTTCATTGGATGACGTGGTCAAAGCGACTGAGTTCTACGCGATCCTGCCGAGTCTTATCAATTAAACAAAACCGACATGAAAATTTTAGAGGTGCGAAGGCATTCCATTCGCCATGTTGGCGGCGACCATCTGAACCAAAAAGGCGTTTCGCTGGCGCGTAAAGTGGGGCAGGGCATCGGCCCCTTTGATTTTGTGGCAACATCCACCCTGCCGCGCGCCTTCGAGACCGCCATTGCCATGGGATTTGCTGTCAGCGAGCAAAATGTTCTGATGAACACCTATGGCGGCGAGGTCGAGCGGGAAGCGCCCTGGCCCATGCCTTTCCGTCATTATGCTCTCATCGTCAAACAGGATGGAGCGGCGGCGCGTTATGCCTATCAACTCCTGGACTATTATGTCCAAATTATGGGTCGTTTGGATAATGGCGGCTCGGCGCTGGTGGTCAATCATGGCGGCGTGGCGGAGCTGGGCGTTACAGCCTGCCTGCCCGATGTGGATTTTTCGACATGGGGCGACGCTGTTGATTATTGTGAAGGCGCCCGTCTCTTTTGGGATGGCGGTAAATTTTTGAATGGCGAAGTATTACGCCTTATTAACAAGGAAAATGTATGAAAAGAGTTTTACCCCTTATTTTTATTCTGACGTTGCTGCTTTCTGCCTGCGGTAACACAACCGCCACCCCCAAAGTGGCATTAATGTTGGCGCGGGGGGGGCTGGGGGATAAGGCGTTTAACGACAGCGCGAACGAAGGCCTGCAAAAAGCCGCGCAAGAATTAGGCGCAAAGGTAGCGGTGATTGAGTATGCCGCAGATCATGTAGAGGCAAACGTCCGTCAGGCGGCAGCAGATGGATATACCCTCATTATTGGGCTTGGCTCCGAAAATGCGCAAGCCATTGCCAAGGCGGCTAAAGAATTCCCCGAAACAAAGTTCGCCATTATTGACGCAGCCGTAGAGGGGGATAATGTAACCTCGATCATTTTTCGTGAGATTGAAGGCGATTTTCTTGCAGGCGCGTTGTCTGCTTTGTTAAGTGATAGCGGCAAGGTTGGCTATCTTGGCGGCGCAGATGTGCTTGTGATTCGCCGCATTCAATTCGGCTTTGAACAAGGCGTCAAGTATATCAACCCCGACGCTGAAATTGTCGTTCAATATATCGGCGGCAAGGATGATTTTAGCGGTTTTGCCAAGCCTGACGAAGCCAGGCGCATGGCAGCGCAAATGTACACCGATGGCGTTGATGTCATTTATGCCGCAGCGGGTGGCTCCACGCTTGGGGCGATAGAGGCGGCTGAAAGGGCGGGCAAGCCCATCGTCACGACCGGAAGCGACCAGCGTTATTTAGCCCCCAGTGTGGTAGCAACCAGTCGAACTAAGAACATCAACCAGGCCGTGTTCATGTTGGTCCAAAAATTTGTGGATGGCAGCCTGCAAAGCGGAACGATCCAATTGGATTACAAGTCTGGCGGCATTGGTCTCGCGCCTCTCGCAGACTTTGTGCCTGCTTCTGTTTATGAAGCATTTAACATCGTGAAAGCAGACGTTGAAGGCGGCTTGATCAAAATTGAGCCGTTTACGGAATAAAAAAGCTGGTTTTAGCAACCAGCCAGAAAAGACAAGGAGATCAATTATGCAAACGAATTTTCGCGGTCGCGATTTCATTGGCGACCTCGACTTCTCTAAAGAAGAAGTCGAAACCGTTTTGGATGTGGCGTGGGATCTAAAACGTAAACGCGCTTTGGGCGAACCTCACGCCTTGCTGCGTGACAAAACCCTTGCGATGTTGTTTTTCTTCACATCCACCCGCACCCGCGGATCGTTCGAGGCCGGCATGGCGCAGTTGGGCGGACATGCGGCTTTCATCGACAGTGAAACAACCCAGATCTCGCATGGCGATACCGCCAAGGAGATTGGCGAGATCTTCGGACGCTATTTTGACGGCATTGCCATCCGTCAGTGTGACTGGAACTTCGGCAACCAATATATCAACGATGTTGCCAAAGCCAGCCGCGCGCCAATCCTTAACATGCAATGCGACGTGTACCATCCCTTCCAATGCCTCGCCGACTTGATGACCATTCAGGAAAAGAAGGGGCGCGATCTCAAGAAGAAGAAGGTTGTTGTATCCTGGGCGTATGCCGCTTCTTATTCCAAACCGATTTCTGTTCCACAATCTTTGATCCTTCAGATGACTCGCTTCGGCTGTGATGTGGTCTTGGCGCATCCGCCAGAGTTCAAACTCATGCCTGAGATCATGCAGCAGGCAAAAGACAATGCGAAAAAATACGGCGTCGGGTTCGACGTGACCGACAACATGGACGAAGCCTTCAATGATGCGGATGTGGTCTACCCCAAAAGCTGGGGACCCATGCTCGCCACCACTGACAAAGAAGAAGGCAAGGCGCTTATCGACAAGTACAAAGATTGGATTGCCGATGAACGCCGCATGAAGTTGACGAAAGATGACTCTATCTACATGCACTGCCTGCCTGCTGACCGCGGGCTTGAAGTGACCGACGCCGTGATTGACGGCCCGCACTCGGTGGTGTATGACGAAGCGGAAAACCGGCTGCACGCGCAGAAGGCCGTCATGGCATTGACGATGTCGTAGTCGCCGCTATATAAGAGGAGGCTTTATTGATGAGTAAACTTGCAGTTGTTGCTGTTGGCGGCAATGCTTTAATCAAGGATGAAAAACATGTCTCAGTGGAAGACCAGGAACAGGCGCTGCGTGAGACGTCTGTGCATCTGACCGACATGATCGAAGCAGGCTGGAATCTTGCCATCGGTCATGGCAATGGACCGCAGGTCGGGTTTATCCTGCGTCGCTCTGAGATCGCGGCCAAAGTCGAAGGGATGCATGAAGTTCCGCTTGATGTCTGCGGCGCAGATTCACAGGGCGCCATCGGCTACGAATTCCAGCAGGCGCTTCGAAACGAATTTTTCAAGCGCGGCGTGGATCGCAAAGCCGTCACTGTCGTCACCCAGATGCTGGTGGACAAGGACGACCCCGCCTTCAAAAAGCCGGCCAAACCTATCGGCTCATTCATGGAAGAGGCCGAAGCCAAACGCCGTGAGCGGGAAATGGGTTGGTCGGTGGTTGAGGATGCGGGGCGGGGCTGGAGGCGCGTGGTTGCGTCTCCATTGCCAAAAGAGATTATCGAGTTTGATGCCGTCAAAACCCTGATTGATGCCGGGCAGATTGTCATCACGGTGGGCGGCGGCGGGATTCCCGTCATTGACCGGGGCGACGGTGAACTGGTCGGTACAGCGGCGGTCATTGACAAGGATTATGCTTCTTCGCTTCTTGCGCAGGCCCTCAAAGCGGATCTGTTCTTGATTGCGACGGCGGTCGAGAAGGTGGCGATTCACTTTGGAAAGCCTGAACAAAAATGGATTGATAAAATGACGGTCGCCGAAGCCAAAGCCTACCTTGAAGAAGGCGTTCACTTTGCCAAAGGCTCAATGGCGCCGAAGATTCAGGCCGCAATCTGGTATCTTGAAAACGGCGGAAAGCAGGCGCTTATCACAACCCCCGAAAGCATCGGGCGCGCCTTGCGAGGCGAAGCAGGAACCTGGATTGTTCCATAAGCTGGTTGGCTCCCGCCGCCAGATAGACTTAAGCGGGAGCCGTTTACAATTATTCCAATGAAAACACTGAGCGACCGTTTGAACAACATCCAATTCACATCGCGCAGCACGGTTTGGTTCTTGCTGTTTATCGCCGCGTTCACGTATGTCCTTTTTTTCTGGCAGCGCGGCTTTTACTGGGACGAATTCCCCTGGGCCTGGATCTACTATCGGCTGGGTCCTGCCATGCTTACCAAAACCTTTACCACCAGCCGCCCGTTTTGGGGCATGATCTATCAATTGACCATGCCGGTTATCGGTCCCAACCCGTGGATCTGGCAATTGCTTGCCATTGTCTTGCGCTGGGTGACTGCCGCGCTGCTCTGGAAAATTTTACGCGCGCTTTATCCTGAACACCCCAAGCCCGCATTATGGGCAAGTTTGTTTTTTCTTGTTTACCCCGGCATGGGGCAGCAGTTCATTGCGCTCATGTACAGTCATTTTTATATTGTGCTGGCGGCATTGTTGTTTTCCATTTATCTTGCAATTCTCGCCGTACAAAACGAAAAACGGCGCGGGGTTTATTTTGCCATATCGTATTTGCTTGCCGCAGTTAACCTCATAACGATGGAATATTTTTACTTTATCGAATTTGGTTTGTTGATTATTTTCCATCAACTTTTGCCTGGCAGCTTTAAGAACCGCCTGAAGATGACGATCTTTTATTTTCTGCCTTATCTGGTCATTTTTATTGCCGTTACGGTTTGGCGCGCCTTCTTCTTTGAATTTCAAAACGCAAGCTATCCCTTTGTTCTGCTTGATACATTAAGAGCCGACCTATTTGCTGGAATCTTGTACTTCTTGAATCAAGTCCTGGTCAGTTTCTGGCGGACTGTGTTTGAGACATGGCTGCTGCCATTCCTCACCATTGGCGCCACCGGATTCGGTCCGCTCACACTGTCTTTGATGCTGGTTCTATTATTCTCAAGCATCCTCTTCACTGGAGTTTATCTCTTCACTTTCAAGGCAGGAGATGCCCAAAGCGCAAACTTTACGCGACAGGCCGGTTGGGTCGGTTTGGTCTTTTGGGGTCTTTCTGGCGGCTCGGTCTGGATGATTGGCAATGTGCCGCAATTTAACTTCTCGCTAGATCGTTTCATGCTGCCGTTCATGCTGGGCTCCAGCATATTGCTGGCTTGCCTTATTGCATTGATAAGGAATCCCCGAACTCAGATGATAATCGTCGCCTTGCTCGTTGGTTTTGCGGGGAGCCGCCACTTCCAGCTGGAGGAAATCTATCGCAGCGACTGGCTGACTCAGCAGGAATTATTTATGCAAATGAGCGCGCGGATTCCCGGCTTAAAAAAAGGAACCATCATTCTTGTAAATGACCTTCCAATGACGTACTACTCTGACAATTCCTTGACGGGCCCGTTAAACTGGATATATAGCCCGCCGGGCGAGATGAATGTGATGTTGTATTTTGCGTCCATCCGCGTCGGCAAGACTTTGCCGAGTGTTGAGCCGGGACAGGCGCATGAGTTGTATTACATCGGACCCACATTTTACGGCAGCACCGATACCATCCTTGTGGCAGATTTCGAGCCGCCGGGATGCTTCCGCGTGATTGACCCGGAAGTGGAGGCGGATAACAAACTTCTGCCGCCCGCCGTGCGCGACGTGGCGAGGGTTTCGAATCAGAGTGTGATTCTGTTTGAGAAACAGAACCAGTTACCCGGTCAGTTTTATCGAGGCGCAGAATTATTGGATTGGTGCGGGTACTTCGCGCAGGCTGAACTCGCCCGTCAGAAAAAGGATTGGGAAGAAGTCACCCGCATTGCTGAATTGGCGTTCGCGTTGAGCGATACGCCCAATGACCCGGTGGAACGATTTGTCTATGTGGAAGGATATGCCCACACAGGCAATTGGAAAAAGGCGGTAGAATTATCGAAGGCTTCATTTAAGGTTTCGAGGAATTTTGTGGGGCCCATGTTGTGTGTGTTGTGGGATCGTATTGATCGCGAGACGGAGGTTACGCCTGAGCAAATTGCTGCGGTGAAGGAAACGCACGTGGAGTTTGCGTGTGAGCCTTAGCAGTTTGATACTTTCTTCGCGGTATGGTTTAGTTTGGTAGAATTGTTTAGACAACTGAAAGGAGGTTTTAAGCCAATATACCTCTGCCAGTCTGTTCAAAAAAACATTTCAAAAAAGGAGAAGAAGTATGCGTACGATTTTTGCTCGCCTTGCCACGATGGCATTGGCTCTTGTGTTCGTTCTTTCTGCTTGCGGCACTCAACCTGCCACAGAAGCCCCGGCGGTTTCTGATGAGCCGTTTGTATTCGGCATGCTGCTTGTTGGTCCGTACAATGATAATGGTTGGAGTCAGGCGCATTATGAAGCCGGTAAGTATGTAGAAGAAAAACTCGGCGCGACCATGTTGTATTTGGACAAGGTCAACCCTGCCGACCGCCCCGGCACAACCCCTGACCAACTTGCCGAAGAATTGGTTGCCCAAGGAGCCAAACTTGTCATTTTCAACTCCGATGATATGAAAGACGCTTCCACGGCGTTTGCGAAGGCGAACCCTGAAGTGTTCGTGATCATGGCTTCCGGCGATCAGGTTTGGAAAGATGGCAAATCTTATGAAGAGACTCCCAACCTCACGAACATCATGGGGCGCATGGAATATGGCAAGATGATGGCTGGCTGTGCTGCTGCCCTGGCTTCGGAAACCGGCAAGATTGGTTACCTCGGGCCCTTGATCAATGACGAAACCCGCCGCCTTGCCGCATCTGCTTATCTTGGCGCGAAATACTGTTATGAGAAGGCTGGGAATGACCCTGCGGACCTCGAATTCAAGGTGACATGGATCGGTTTCTGGTTCAACATCCCCGGTGTGACACTTGACCCTGTGCAGGTTTCCAACGACTTTTACACCACTGACTATGACGTTGTGATCTCCGGTATTGATAACCCAGTCAACCTCGGCGAAGCCGCCAAACTCAAAGCGGAAGGCAAGAATGTCTCTGGCGTTGCCTATGACTATGTTGCCGCCTGCGCTGCCGCTCCTGATGTCTGTTTGGGTGTTCCGTACTTCAACTGGGGTCCAGAGTATGCGAAGGCAATCTCCTCCGCAAGGGATGGCTCATGGACATCGCAGTTCATTTGGGCGGGTCCCGACTGGGCTGACATCAACAACATGGATACCTCTTCAGTCGGTTTCGAGAAGGGCCCTGCGTTGGCTGACGATGACGCCGCCATGTTGGACGAGTTCATTGCTGAACTTGCGGGCGGGCTCAACCTTTGGACGGGGCCCATCAACCTGCAAGATGGAAGCGCCTACCTTGCTGACGGTGAAGTTGCTACAGACCAACAGATCTGGTATCTGCCGCAGCTGCTCGAAGGCATGGAGGGCTTGAGCGCAGCCGAATAATTCACATGTCCCTTTGCAGGGGCGCGGTTACCGCGCCCCTGCATTTTATAAAAATCCTCATGGAGGACTCGCACCACCATGAACGTCGAACTTAAGAACATTCATAAGCGCTTCGGCAAGACGTACGCAAATAAGGGTATCAATCTAAGCATCCCTTCCGGTGCGATTCAGGGTATTTTGGGGGAAAATGGCGCAGGAAAAAGCACTCTGATGAAAATCCTGTCCGGATTTATTCAAGCCGACTCGGGCGGCGAGATCGTTTTAGATGGAAAGCCAGTCGTCATGCAATCTCCAGCGGATGCGATCCGCTTTGGGGTGGGAATGCTGCATCAAGACCCGCTGGATTTCCCTCCCATGAAACTGCTCGATAATTTTTTACTGGGTATGCCGGGAAAGCTCTTCCTCAATCGCAAAGAAGCCGCGCAGGATTTTAACCGGTTGGCAAACGAATATGGTTTTAATTTTGACCCCGAAAGTTATGTAGACTCTTTAACCGTTGGCGAGCGCCAGCAGTTGGAGATTATGCGCTTATTATTCCTTGGCGCGCGCGTGTTCATTTTCGATGAGCCTACAACAGGCATCAGCGCCGCGCAAAAGACAAAATTATTCGATACGCTTCAATCCTTTCCCAAACAGGCGATCACTACAATTTTTGTTTCTCACAAACTGGAAGATGTTGAACGCTTGTGCGACCGTGTCGCTGTGCTGCGGGCGGGTGAACTGGTCGGCGAGTTTACGCCTCCGTATGAGACGAAGAAATTTGTTTCGACCATGTTCGGCAAAGAGATCACTCTTGGCGAACGTCAACCTGCAAAGACAGGCGATGTTGTTCTTTCATTAAAAAATGTCTTTTTGGAAGATACACGGGTTCGGATCGATGGCTTGAATGTCAATATTCGCGCAGGCGAAGTCATCGGGCTAGCCGGGTTGGAAGGCTCGGGGCAGGGGATGTTTATCCGCGCTTGCGCGGGATTGGTGCGTCCGGTGGGCGGGAAAATTTTCTTGAAAGGCAAAAATCTGACAGGAAAGTCGTATTACGCCTTTAAACGTGAAGGCGTCAACTTCCTACCCGCTGCAAGGCTGGAAGAAGGCTTGCTGCCCGGCTTGAGTCTACTGGACCACTTCATCCTTGCGGAAAAACCGAGAGGCGTCTTCATTGATAAGGCATATGGTCAGAGGCTGGCTGAGGAACGCATCAAGTCGTTCAATATTCGCGGTACGCCAGCCAGCATGGTCGAGTCGCTTTCGGGTGGCAATCAACAACGGGCAGAGCTGGCGTTACTGCAAACGCCGCTTTCGCTTGTGCTATTGGAGCACCCAACCCGCGGCTTGGATATTGAATCGATGATTTACATCTGGAGCAAGCTCAAGGACCGCTGCAAACAAGACGGCGCCGCCCTCATCTTTATTTCATCCGACTTGGAGGAACTCTTGCAGTATAGCGACCGTCTGCTGGTCTTTTTCAGCGGCAAGGTTTCTGAACCTATTGATGCTTCAGGTACGAATGTGGAACAGTTGGGCCAATTAATCGGCGGCAAAGGCTGGCCTCAAAAAGGAGATATCCATGCTTAAAACCAAAGCGGGTAGATTCATTTTTCAATTGGCCGCCTTCCTGCTTGCGATGGGATTTGTCTCGTTGATCCTCCTAGCAACAGGGGCTTCTCCTCTGGAAGCATACAAAAATATGCTGGCCGGCTCTGTCGGTTCCATGCGTAAATTTGCCGAAGTGTTGGTTTCTTTCGTACCATTGTTATTGGTTACAGCAGGTTTGCTCATCACCTTTTCTGCCGGGCTTTGGAACATTGGCGTAGAGGGTCAGATTGTGCTTGGAGCGATTGGTTCCGTTTGGGTCTTGCGTCAGTTTGTTGATAGCGCAATGCCTCCCGCTATGGTCATTCTCCTGTCTATTTTGAGCGGTATGGTCTTTGGCGCTGTGTGGGCGTCGCTGGCAGGGATGTTAAAAACCTTTGGCGGTGTGAATGAGATATTCGGCGGATTGGGTTTGAACTTCGTCTCCACGGCTTTGACGTTATACCTCATCTTCGGCCCGTGGAAGCGCGAAGGCGTGGCTTCGATGAGCGGCACCGAACCCTTGCCGGATGTCTTCTCTTTGCCGCAAATTTCCGATCTGCGTATCAGCCCATACGCCCTGGCGATGGCCCTCGTGGCAGTCGCAATCGTGTATTTCATCTTGCAAGGAACCTACTTTGGCTTGAAGATCAAAGCCGTGGGCAGGAACATCCGCGCTGCCTATTTACTTGGAATCCCCACCTGGCAATATTCGTTGTATTCTTTTCTTATCTGCGGCGCGCTGGCTGGAGTCGCGGGAGCCTTGCAAGTAACGGCAGTCTATCACCGCCTGATTCCTTCCATTTCCAGCGGGTATGGCTACCTCGGGCTGATGGTGGCGATGTTGGTCAACTATCAGGCTGTTTGGGCGGCGCCTGTTGCGCTTTTCTTTGCCGCCCTGAATATCGGCAGCATTCAATTGCCCATTCTCATGAAATTAGATTCATCCCTCTCAGGTGTTTTACAAGGCGTCTTGGTGCTTTTTGTTCTACTTACCGAGGGCGTTCGTCAGAGATTCGTGAAGAAGGCATGAGGCATTTATGAATCAGGAAACTCTTCTCGTTGGTTTGGCGGGCGTATTCGCCGCGGCGGCTCCCATCATTTTTGCGGTGATGGGCGAGACGCTTTCTGAGCGCGCGGGGGTCATCAACCTTTCCATGAATGGAACGATCCTGTTAACTGCCATGAGCGGTTTTGCAGTGGCATATACAACGAATAGTCTTATCCTTGGCTTTCTTGCCGGTCTGTTGATCGGCGCGCTTGTAGCCTTGGTTGTCGCTTTTGCCAGCATCACGCTCAAGCAATCTCAGGTTGCCATTGGTTTTGTATTGGCATTAACCTGCCGCGATCTGGCGTACTTCTTGGGCAGCCCGTTTATGGGTGTTAATGGTCCGCGTTTGCAGGCGGCGCCTATTCCCGGCTTGAGCGCCATTCCTGTTTTGGGTCCGCTTTTCTTCAGGCAGGAAGTCATCACATATGTCAGTTTTTTTGCCATTTTTATTGCATGGCTATGGCTTTACCGCACACGCCCCGGTTTAATGCTGCAGGGTATTGGCGAGAAACCGGCTGCGGCATATGTGCGTGGCGCGAACGTCAATCTGATGCGTTATGTATACACCGTCATCGGCGGAGCATTCATCGGGCTGGCGGGCCCCGCCTACTCCCTGGGCGTTCGCGCTGGATGGATGGGAACAATTTCCGGCTTGGATGGAATCGGATGGATTGCCCTTTCCATCACCATCTTTGGCGGTTGGAATCCGGTTCGCGCAGCATTTGGCGCTTATCTGTTCGCTTTCTTACAATGGCTTGGTTTGGTCTTGCAGCCTGTCCTGACACAAGTTCCCTCTCAGGTCTTGCAGGTTGCGCCATTTCCATTGATGATCCTGACCCTCTTGCTGGTCAACATTGGCAATGCAGAATGGGTGGAACGGACTCTGGCTGCCATGCCCGAATCTGCGCGTAAATTCACGGCAAAATTATTGCGCGCCATGCGGGCTTCGCCGCCGGCGGCGTTGGGGGTTCCGTTTGAGCGCGATTAGATCGCGATAAAAGGACTCTTCCGCGAGAGTCCTTTTTGATTTTTATATCGGGTAAAATTAAGCGCATAGAGGACCTGTATGAATAAATTCAACGGTTATCGTTGTTCAATTTGCGGAGTTGAATACCTGCCCGGTCAGGTCACATACACATGTCCCCGGGATGGCGGGAATCTGGATGTGGTTTTGGACGTTGACGCCATCAAAAAAAAATTCCAGCCCGAAGATATTGTCTCACGAACGGAAGCCTCGCTGTGGAGATACCTGCCGTTGCTGCCGGTCAATGAACCAGCAGGCGACTCTACCCCTCTGCGCGCCGCAGGCTGGACGCCGGTCTTTGCTCTGCCGCGATTGGCGGAAAAACTGCACCTGAAACATCTCTGGCTCAAGGACGAGTCGCGCAACCCCACCGCCTCGTTCAAGGATAGGGCAAGCGCTCTCGTGGTGACTCGCGCTTGTGAGATCAAGTCTGAAATTGTCGTTACGGCTTCGACGGGCAATGCCGGCGCGGCGTTGGCAGGCATGGCGGCGGCGGTCGGTCAAAAAACTGTCATCTTTGCGCCGAAGACCGCTCCACAGGCGAAAGTAGCGCAACTGCTTGTCTTTGGGTCCAGGGTTATACTGGTTAATGGAACCTACGACGAAGCATTTGACCTGACCATTAAGGCAGCAAATGAATTTGGCTGGTATTGCCGCAACACAGGTTACAATCCTTTTACCCTAGAGGGCAAGAAGACCGCCGCCTTTGAGATCTGGGAATGGTGGATCGAAGCCCATCGCGCTTGGCATAAGAAAGGCAGTCTTTTGGAGAACCACGCGCCGTTGACGATATTCGTCTCGGTGGGGGATGGGAATATCATCTCTGGCATTCATAAAGGCTTCAAAGACCTGTTGTCCCTTGGCTGGATCCCCAACCTGCCGCGCATCATTGGTGTGCAGGCAGAAGGATCGGCGGCCATCGCGAATGCCTTCCATACAGGGGTGGAAACCATCGCGCCTGTTTCTGCCACAACCATTGCCGACAGCATCTCTGTAGACTTGCCGCGCGATGGTGTCCGTGCAGTGCGGGCGGCACGACAAACTGATGGAACCTACATCACCGTGAAAGATGAAGACATCATCAAAGCCATTGCAGAACTTGGCAAGGTGGGCATCTTTGCCGAGCCGGCTGGAGCGGCCGCTTATGCCGGATTGGTCAAAGCGATTCGCTTGGGCGTGGTTGGAGGCGATGATCCCATCCTGGTTATCAATACAGGCAGCGGGCTCAAAGATGTCCGCGCTGCTTTGCAGGCAGTCTCACCTGCGCCGATTATTGAACCAACTCTGGAGGCGCTAAAAAAGATTGTATGAATATGAATAGGATAAACAACCAATGGAGTTTGCCTTTTCGTTATACGATGGGGTTGATCATTTTTATCGGGATTATGGCATTCCTGATCTATGCGCGTGAGGCGGTGACCATGTTCGTAATTGCCGCTTTTGCGGCGTATTTGATCAGCCCAGCCATTTATTTCTTGATGGAACGGACTAAATTTTCTCGCGCTGCGGCGGTTAACATTGTGTATTTTACAGCGTTGATCGTGCTGGTGGGTATTCCCGCAGCCCTGACACCCATCTTTTTTGACGAGATTCAACTGGTTGCCCAGGACCTGTTGTCGCTTTCGCAGGAACTGAGCAAGTTTCTATCTGAACCGATTCAGTTTGGCGATATTGTCTTGCATTTGGAGCAGGTTGGCGAGAGTCTGTCGCATTTTCAAGAGAATATGCTTACGCCCCTGCCTGAAGAGGCGCTTGAACTTCTGGAAGCCACTTCCATCAATGTATTGTGGGTGTTGATTATTTTAGTCAGCGTATATTTGTTCATGTCAGAATGGCCCCGCATCCGCGCCTGGCTGATTGGCCTCGCGCCGGAGCCATATCAGGCAGATATGCAAGAACTCTACAACCGGCTTCGGAATGTATGGATGGCTTACCTGCGCGGACAGATTGTGTTAATGGTGGTTGTCGGAATTGCGTTTACGATTGGCTGGGTTGTGATTGGCATTCCCGGCGCGTTGGTGCTTGGGATGATTGCTGGCCTGTTTACACTGGTGCCAGATGTGGGACCAACGGTGGCGGCGGCGCTCGCGATTGGGGTGGCCTTATTGGAAGGCTCAACCTGGATTCGGGTCTCATCCGACCCTACACTGAATAATCTCATCGTAGGGGGTATCACCCTCGTTCTGTACCTGTTCCTGATCAATTTGAAGAATTTTTTTGTGCGCCCCATCATCATGGGCCGCAGCCTGCACATGAATGAAGCATTGATCTTTGTTGCCATTTTGACTGCCACGATCTTGTGGGGGATTCTGGGCGCGCTGTTGATCGTGCCGGTCATGGCATCCACCTCAGTCATTATGGAATACTTGCGCCGCCGTGTTTTAGGATTGCCACCTTTTGCGGAAGATGGAGAAAAACAGTTTCAGGCGCCGCCCGAAAAATTGAAAAAACGAACGATAAAAAAACCTGCAAAGGAAAAAAATAAAAGATAATGAAAATAACGTACTCGATCATTGCGCCGATATACAATGAGATCGATAACCTGCCGGAACTGTATCGCCGCGTAAAGGAAGTGATGGACTCCAGCGGAGAGCCGTGGGAACTCATTCTGGTGGACGATGGTTCCACCGATGGTTCTACAGATGCCATACGGCAGCTTGCTGAAAACGATAAGACGATTCGACCGGTTATTTTCGCCAGGAATTTCGGTCATCAGGTTGCCATTACAGCCGGGTGGGACTATGCGCGCGGCGATGCCATTGTAATTATCGATGCCGATTTGCAGGACCCGCCGGAGGTAATTCTTGAACTTGCCGCAAAATGGAAGGAAGGCTACGAAGTCGTATATGCGGTTCGCGGAGAACGCGAAGGCGAATCCTGGTTCAAATTGTGGACCGCATCCGTTTTTTATCGTCTCATCTATCGTATTACCGATGTCAAGATTCCAGTGGATACCGGTGATTTCCGCCTGATGGATCGTAAAGTAGTAAATGTGCTAAAGCAAATGAAGGAGCGTCATCGCTTCCCGCGCGGCATGTCGGCTTGGGTGGGCTTCAAACAGATCGGCGTGACCTACAAACGCGCCGCCCGTCATGCCGGGGTGACGAAATATCCCTTCAAAAAAATGTTTCGGCTGGCGGTTAATGCCATTACCGGCTTTTCCTACTTCCCTTTGCAGGTGGCGACGTTCTTCGGCTTTATTTCGGCAGGAATATCAATTTTGGCGATTCCCATCGTGGCAATTTTACGTCTGGCTGGGTCGCATTTCTTTGAAGGGCAGACAACTACGTTGATCTCGGTATTATTCCTCGGAGGCGTTCAACTCATCTCCCTTGGCATTCTTGGAGAATATGTGGGACGTCTCTACGACGAAGCCAAAGGCAGACCGCTTTATATCGTCCGGGATGCGCCGGAAGATTGAGCAGACCTCATGTGTCAACCGGCAGGCGGTGTCGTTGAGGTTTTCTAAAACGTCCAACGACTCTTCATCCCTGCACCTTACCCCTATGATTCTCTCGTTTTTAAGAGATCGCGCCTTTTTGCGCGAAATGCTCGCTATTGCTCTGCCAATAGCGCTTCAGCAGTTTATCAATGCCTCGCTTAACATGATCGATGTGATCATGGTTGGACAATTGGGAGAAGCATCTATTGCCGCGCTTGGATTATCGAATCAAGTCTTTTTTGTTTTTATTCTGCTTCTATTTGGTCTCACCAGCGGCATGGCGATCTTCACAGCGCAGTTCTGGGGCAAGCAGGAGATCGAACCAATCCGCAGCGTGCTGGGAATGAACATCCTCATTACAACTATGATTGCAATCCCCTTTACATTGGCAGCCACGCTTGCGCCGCGATTCGTACTGGGCTTATACACGCCAGACCCTGAAGTGATCAGCATCGGCGCTCAATACTTGAGCATTGTTGGTTTCTCATACATCCCTGTTGCTCTGGCGCAATCCTATATTGCCACCTTGCGCAGTATTCAACGGGTCAAGATCGCGGCGATCGCAACTGTTTCGGCTTTAATTCTTAAGACGACACTCGGATACCTGTTGATTTTCGGGATCGGCGGACTGCCTGCGCTTGGCGTACGCGGGTCCGCCATCAGCGCCGCCTCTGCCTGGACCTTGGAACTGCTTCTGCTCCTCATTCTCGTCTACGCCGGGAAGACGCCGCTCGCCGCAAATCCATTGACATTTTTCAATTTTGAAGCGGCTTTTCTTGGGCGGGTACTGGTAACCACCCTGCCCGCGCTTGCGAACGAATTCTTTTGGTCGCTTGGTATCACCACTTATAATGCCATCTACGCCCGCATCAGCACAGCCTCGATTGCAGCCGTCAATGTCAATGCCACCATTGAGGAATTGGGCTTCGTGGTCTTTATGGGACTGGGCAATGCCTGTGCCGTCATGGTCGGAAATCGCATCGGCGCCGGAAAAAAGGAAGAAGCATACGAAACTGTCCGCCGGGTGATTATTCTCAGTGTTCTTGCAGCATGGGCGGCGGGGGCGTTGGTCATTTTATTGCGGGATGCAGTTGTTAACTCTGGCTGGTTCGATCTTTCGGCGAACGGGGCGCATAATGTTCGGATGTTGATGTTGATGATGGCATGTACC
>JACAEP010000086.1 GCA_013388795.1 Chloroflexota bacterium
CCAGAAAGAGAGGCGTTTCATCAGCGTGGATGCGGCGGCTATCAAACCAAAGGTCAACCACGGCAGCAGGAATCCATTCAGGATCGGTCCGGTCCGGTTATAAATAAAATCTTGTTTGACGGCAACATACCAACTGATCACAACATCCAAAAAATGTTTCCAGAGGACGATTGCGCCGGCTTCCCAGCCTTTTGAGCCGATCTCGTAATAGCTTAACCTGCTGCTCAGGTAGGGAATGATGAACGGCATGGATAGCAGTACAGGCGTCAGCATGGCAGCAAGGTTCTGGATGGCATTGCGTAATGTATCTTTGTTTCGACGCGCTTCAACAACGGTGATTAAGAGCGCGACCAATCCGAGCGGCCAGACGGTATCGTAGGTGAGCAGTCCCAGGGTTAATGCAATGCCGGAAATTGCATGGTGCGTCCAATGTTTTTTGTGAAGCGCCCAAGCCAGCAATGCCAGCGTCAGGATGGGCCAGATCTTTACATGGCTTTCGACATTTGCCAGGCGGCTGGCGCTGATGTCAAAGACGCAGCTGCTTAACAACCATGCCGCTACAAGCGCGAGCGGCTGGTTTGTGATCTGACGCAAAAGCAGATAAAAAACAAAGGTGGCAATGATGCTGAAGATGGCAACTTCAAACCTGCCTGCGAACAGCGAGGGCCCCATCATGCGTTGAAAAAGGGTCTGCATGTAAAAGCTGACCGGCAGGGCATCACGATGATACAAGCCATTGGAGTCCGGGTCGCCGCGCAGCCCCAGGGATACGACTTCTGCCGTCCATTTGGCTTCATCTCCTTCGATGCCGTAGGGAATGTTTTGTAATGCGAACAGCCTGCCAAAGGATGCGAGCGCAATGATCAGAATGACAAAAACAGCCTCCCATTTGAAAGCGATGGGATGTGATTCCTCCAAATCGCTTTCAATTCTAGTTTGGCTTATCAAACTCCAGAACAAAAGCCCGGCTCCGGCAAGTAGATAAAGAACCACACCGATTGGAAACTGCACACTGCCAGAGACCATCCATTGGGCGCTGCCTGCCAAACTCATGAACGACCATAACAGACCCGTCCTCGCCATTTGCGCTGATTTGCGGAAACCGGCGATCATGGTCAGTGTTAGGGCGAGCAGCCCCGTCACTGCATTGCTGACCGAGGCTGTTTGGTGATAGAAATAGAAAAGGTGGTTCCTCTGCCAGTGGATAAAGTAAAAAGGTCGTCCCGGTTCTTTGGGTGACGTTGCGATCTCCCCGTTGATTTGTACCGGCGCTGAGAGCAGCGCATAGGTCAAAACGCCCAGACATACTGCCGTTAGCAATAATTCCCTGCGATGTGCCTCAAGGAATGTGTGAACTCTTGTTTTAAAGTCTCCCGAAATCTGGCTCTGTGCGGCCTCCCGAGTTGGGCTGGTTTCCGTCGGAACAGGGTCGCTCCAGCGCTGGCGCTGCCCCAGCGCCAGCAACACAAGCCCGAGGACGATGGAAGCGCCAGTGGGAATCAATGTCCAAATAGGAGTTAAGTCCATGAAATCCTATTTCAACCCAAGTTCAAGGCGCGAAATGACAAGCCGTTGAATTTCGCTTGTGCCTTCGTAAATTTCTGTGATCTTTGCATCACGGAAGTAACGTTCCACGGGCAATTCTTTGCTGTAGCCCATGCCGCCATGAATTTGAACGGCCTGGTGGGTCACATACATGGCTGTTTCGGACGCATAAAGTTTTGCCATGGAGGCTTCGAGTGAGTAACGCGCGCCGGTGGTTTTGGATTTTTCTTTGGCAAGCGCCGCATTATAGATCAACAAGCGCGATGCCTCGATGCGCGTCTTCATATCCGCGAGTTTGAAACCGGTTCCCTGAAATTGACCAATCGGCTGACCAAACGCCTCACGCTGACCCGCGTACTGTCTTGCTGCTTCGTAGGCTGCTTCGGCAATCCCAAGCGCCTGCGTGGCAATGCCAATGCGACCTGCATCCAAAACGGTCATGGCGATTTTGAAGCCTTCGCCTTCTGCGCCAAGCAGGTTCTCTGCAGGCACGCGGCAGTCTTCAAAGAGTAGTTCACTCGTTGCAGAAGCGCGGATGCCAAGTTTGGGTTCTTTTTTGCCGCGTGTCAACCCGGGCGCATCACCGGGGACGAGGAAGGCGCTTACCCCTTTTTGCTTTTTTGCAGGGTCGGTCATCATGAATACAACAAAATAATCAGCAATGGGCCCGCTGGTGACCCAGGATTTACGCCCATTCAAAACGTACGAATCACCGTCACGGACGGCGCGGCTGCGCATGGTTCCGGCATCTGA
The DNA here is from genome assembly GCA_013388795.1 of Chloroflexota bacterium. Taxonomy (GTDB): domain Bacteria; phylum Chloroflexota; class Anaerolineae; order Anaerolineales; family Villigracilaceae; genus Villigracilis. The sequence goes on from JACAEP010000086.1 coordinate 2,299, forward strand.
ACCGCTTTGTGGCTCCGTCAAAGAGTATGCGCCAATCGCTTTGCCAGAAGCAATGGGAGTCAGGAATTTTGTTTTCTGTTCTTCCGTACCGAAATTCAAAATGCCGTGGCAATACAACGAATTGTTAACCGACATGATGACGCCGTGAGAGGCATCCACTTTGCAGATTTCTTCAAGCGCCAGAACATATGCCAGTGTATCCATGCCGGCGCCGCCGTACGCTTCGGGGGTCTCGATCCCCATAAACCCCAAGGCGCCCATCTTTTTGATGGTTTCGTAGGGAAACTCCCCGCTTTCGTCGAAGTCCGCGGCAATGGGGGCGATCTCCTTTTGGGCGAAATCGCGGGCTGCATCGCGCAGCATTTTGTGTTCGTCGGTTAAGGGGTAGATTGGCAGGTCAGTCATCAGCATCTCCACATTTTGGATTTCTTGAATTATACCTGTTGTGTTATTCGGAAATGCGAGATTGACGATTAATCTGAAACTTAACTATAATAACAATTGTTTGCCTAAGCGCAAACAAAGCCGCGCGGCTTCAAAGCCGTTTGTTGCTTGTCTCTGAAGCAAAGGAGGTTGCGTCAATTTGTATTTTATGTGCGCTTGATCGTGGTATCCATAAATTTCCATATGTCAAAAGGAGAGAGAACATGAAATCGAAGTGGTTCGTAATGTTTAGCGCATTTGTCCTTGTTAGCTTGGCGGCTTCTGCGTGCGCTGGAGCAGGCTCTTCCGACGCGGGCGGCGGGCCTTTAAAGTCTGTCGGCGAAGGGGAAGGGGAAGTTTCGATTATTTCATGGGCAGGGTATATTGAACGCGGTGAGACCGACCCAAACTACGACTGGGTCACTCAGTTTGAAGCCGAGACCGGTTGTATTGTGACCAACAAGACGGCTGCCACCTCCGATGAAATGGTGGCTCTGATGAATGAAGGCGGCTTCGATTTAGTGACCGCATCGGGCGACGCTTCCAACCGTCTCATCTCCGGCGGGCGCGTTCAAGAGATTAACATTGACTTAATCCCCAGCTATAGCAAAATTGACGAACGCCTGCAAAATGCCCCCTGGCACACGGTGGACGGCAAGCACTATGGGGTGCCTTATTCTTCCGGGCAAAATATCTTAATGTACAACACAGAAGTTTTTGGTGACGAACCGCCCACCAGTTGGAATGTGGTCTTTGAGGAGATGACCCTGCCGGACGGCAAATCTAACAAAGGACGTATTCAAGCCTATGATGGTCCAATCTATGTCGCCGACGCTGCGTTATACCTTAAGGCGACCCGTCCTGAACTGGGGATTACCGACCCGTACGCTTTGACCCGCGAACAGTTTGACGCTGCCATTGAATTGCTGCGCCAGCAGCGCACCCTTATCAACCGCTACTGGCATGATGCCTTCATCCAGATGGACGATTTTACGAATGAAGGCGTGGTGGCTTCCGGCTCTTGGCCCTTTCAGGCAAACTTGCTTAAGTTTAGCGGCGCGCCGATTGATAAAGTGGTTCCTGTCGAAGGCGCGACGGGCTGGGCAGATACCACCATGATGCACGTGGATGCGCCCCATCCAAACTGCGCTTACAAATGGATGGAATGGTCTTTGAATCCAAAAGTACAGGGTGACCTGGCCGCCTGGTTCCAAAATATTCCAGTGCGCTTAGACGCCTGTGAAGGCAACGAATTATTGGGCGCGGATGGCTGCGTCAACAACGGCTTGAATGACTTTGATAAAATCTATTGGTGGCGCACCCCGACCACCGGTTGCGGAGACGGACGCAATGAATGCGTACCGTACCATGAATGGGTCACAAATTACGTTGCCGTCATTGGCGGACGTTGATCTTTAATGGATGTTGGGTATCAGGCGGGGCGCCCCTCGCTTGATACCTTTTTAGGAGCAGCTGGCATTGACCAATCAAATTACGCCCGCCATTCAGTTCGACCGAGTCAGCCGCCATTTTGGCGATGTAAAAGCCGTGGATGACATTGCGCTTGAAGTTCGTGACGGCGAATTTTTTTCCATGCTCGGCCCTTCCGGCTCTGGCAAAACCACCTGCCTGCGCATGATTGCCGGTTTTGACCGGCCTACCTCCGGGCGCATATTGCTATATGGGCAGGATGTGTCGGACTTGCCGCCATACGAGCGGGATGTTAATACGGTTTTTCAAGATTATGCCTTGTTTCCACACATGACGGTGGCAGACAACATCGCTTATGGTTTGATGGTTAAGAATGTGCCAAAACCGGAACGCCTCAAGCGCGTCGAAGAGATGCTGGACCTTGTTCGGCTAAGCGGAATGGGCGGGCGAAAACCCTCCCAACTCTCAGGCGGGCAGCGCCAGCGCGTTGCGCTGGCG
>JACAEP010000087.1 GCA_013388795.1 Chloroflexota bacterium
ATTGAGCGGGTCGGACAAAAAAGCAACGCGCGCGCGTTCATTCGAAAGGTTCATCCCCAGTATCAACCCAAACCCCAAAATCATAAAGAAAATAATAATCGGGAATCCGCCTCGCTGTGAAGCGCGGATGCCTTTCGCCATTCCCTGCACCCACTGCTTCTGCCGCGGAGTAATGAAACCGCGCCGGTTCGATTGCAATTCCTCGTCGGTAAATTCATAAAAGGTCAAACGCATGGTCATCCGATCTGAAAAATAAATGGGCACAAACCTTTGGTGGGAACTTCGTTCTTTTTCAATGACGAAACTTCCCGCGCCAGGGCGTTCTTCAACAAGGCTGCGTCCATTGTACAGATTTCGGGGTGCCCCTCAATCACCCGTGCGTATGGGCAGCGCCCAAAGATCACCCGCGGTCCGCCAGCCCCCGCCTCCCACCGCGCCTGATAATGCATCTCGTTCAATCTTTCGACCAGCAGCGCCAGGCGCTTATTGATGGGTTGACCCGTAAATTGTTTTTCCTCCAAAAGATGACAAGCCACCGCCTCCATGCTGATCTTTGAGCCTGCCTCTGCCAAAAGAGCCTGAGCTAACGCGGACAGGTTATCTCCCAACGCCGCTTCTGAGAGCGAATACATCTTCTCCGGTCTGCCCCTTCCCTCGCGGTTATGGACAGCGGTCATCTCCACGCGCCCATCCGAACACAGCACCGACAAATGATGCCGCACATTCGGCGCAGACAGTTTCAATGCGCGCGCAATCTCCCGCGCCGAAGCGGAGCGGGTTTTCTTGAGGTGAGCAAGAATTTTATGTCGAGAGGTTGTCATATTTTTTCCGTACGGTGACATTTATGCCGCCGGTTTTCTGCAAGTCCGCTTCAGCGGGCTTTGTAGGAATAGCGCGGGGGGGGTTCATCCCCGCGCGGGCTAACAGCGGAGGAAAAACTTCCAGAAACCAGAATCAACCCAAGTACGGGAAAGAGGCGGGCTTGCCCTGAGCCAAAGATCAGAGTCGAAGGGTGTCATCCAATCGGGGTGATTATACTCACCTTTCCATTTTTACAAATATATTTTTGCATAAATCAATTGACGTATTTCATCGGAGCGCTATAATCCGTCAGATTGTGAAGGAAAACACCACTATGAAAAAAAACATCTACCTGATCCTCACTGTAATTGGATTTGTCCTTCCTTATTATTTCATCTTAAAATTTTACACTGCGAACGAAATGAGCACGACTGCCGCTCTAGCACAATTGACCGCTCTGGACTGGGGCGCGTTGCTTGCTGTTGACCTGACCATCTCCGCCTTTGCTGCATGGACTTTCTTTTATAACGAAGCCAAACGATTGCAAATGAAATATTGGTGGGCGTACCCACTGGCAACCTTGATGGTTGGGCTTTCGTTTGCACTGCCGCTCTTTCTTTATTTTCGTGAACGACAACTTGAACAATGAGTTTGCACTGGGACGCCACATTTGCCATTGCGATGGAATTGCGCCGCAGACATAAAAATGTGAACATTGAAGAAGTGACCCTGCAACAAATATTAGATTGGACGCTTGAACTTTCGGAATTTGAGGATGATCCCGCGCTCGTGAACGACGACATCCTGTACGCGATATATCAAGACTGGTACGAGGAGCATCTACATGGAAGAAAATAAATACGAAGGATTGAACCTGCCAAACTACAACATCCCGGAGGACATTCAAAACGTGGTTTCGATCACCACCATTGACCGCCTCTACAATTGGGGTCGCCGCTGGTCGGTCTGGCCCCTGATGTTTGGCTTGGCGTGCTGCGCCATCGAAATGATTGCCGCGCAAACCGCCCGCTACGACATGGCGCGCTTTGGCATGGAAGTCATGCGCCCCACCCCGCGTCAGGCAGATATGATGCTGGTCTCCGGCACGGTCACCAAGAAAATGCTGCCGTCCATCATCCGCTTATACAACCAGATGCCCGAGCCGAAATATGTTGTGGCGATGGGCGCCTGCGCTTCGAGTGGCGGGCCTTTCAAAGAGGGCTACAACGTGGTCGCTGGTATTGATAAATTTTTGCCCGTTGACGTTTACATCCCCGGCTGCCCCCCCACCCCGCAGGCATTGATCGCAGGCATGATGAAACTACAAGAAAAGATTGACAAACAATCCATCAAGAAAGTCCGCTGGTACGAAAAAGGCAAAGCAGACTCGAACTACGTGCCCATGCCCATCCTCGGACCGGATTTGATCGACGTGCGCCGCAGTGAAGAATTCAAAGCCGCCGCCGCGAAGAAAGAAGGTGTCGCATGACCGCTCCCGCCTCAACCCAGACGTTAGATTTGGTTGCCAGATTCCCAGACTCTGTCACCGCCGATACCCGCCCCGGCTTCTCCGGCTTTATCGTCAAAAAAGAAAACCTCGTGGAAGTTGCCACCGCCCTACGCGATGAATTCGGCTTCGACCTGCTCTCCTCTGTCACCGGCGTGGACTATCTCGCCGAAAACAAAATGGAAGTGGTCTATCACCTCCACCGCACCACTGGCGGACCGGGCTTGGTCATCAAGACTCAGGTTGAACGTGTTGACCCGGTGGAAGTTCCATCCCTCATTGATGTTTGGGCTGGCGCTGACTTTCAGGAACGCGAAGCCTGGGATTTGATGGGCATCAAGTTCGCTGGTCACCCCGACCTGCGCCGCATTCTGATGTGGGAAGGCTTCGAAGGTCATCCGCTCCGCAAGGACTATAAGGAAGCTTTCTTTGAAGAAGATGTAAAACCATATAAGAGCCGCTGGCCCGAAGGCAATCACTCGTACGTAGAATTCAAAAATCCCTTCCGCGATAACGTCAAACTGCCCGAAGGCTTCAGTCTTGATGACTATCAGCCGCAGACCGAAGATCAACTGTACTTCTCGCTCGAAAAATCAAGCATCAAGCACACACATGACGAGCACATGGGAACCGACCACATGGTTGTCAATATGGGCCCGCATCATCCGTCTACGCATGGCGTTTTGCGCGTGGCAGTGGAATTGAATGGTGAGACCATTACCAGCCTCAAACCAGTGATGGGCTATCTGCATCGCAACCACGACAAGATCGGCGAGCGCAACACCTACCTCCAGATTATGCCGTACACCGACCGCCTCGATTACTTCAACTCGATGGCAAATAACTTTGGCTATGCAGTGACCGTTGAAAAACTGATGAAGATCCCCGTCGCCGAACGCGCCGAGTACATCCGCGTCATCATGGCAGAATTGAGCCGCATCCAGAACCACTTCATCTTCATCGGAATGCTCATCAACGACCTCGGTTCGATGTACACCCCGTCGCTGTACGCCTTTGAAGAACGCGAACTGATCCTCGACATTTTCGAAGCCGTCTCCGGCGCGCGCATGATGTGCAACTACTTCCGCTTTGGCGGCGTGGTGCGCGACATCCCCGAAGATGCATTCCAGAAGATCAAGGATTTGGTCCACGACCGCCTGCCTGCCAAGACCGATGAAATGGAACGCTTCCTCAACGAGAACGAAGTATTAGTTGCCCGCCTCAAGGGCGTGCATGTCCTCAATGCGGAAGAAGCCATTCGCCACTCGGTGACGGGACCTTGTCTTCGCGCTGCGGGTGTGCCGTATGATTTGCGCCGCGCCGACCCGTACTCCGTCTATGACCGCTTCGACTTTGATGTGGCAGTGCGCTATAACGGCGACATGTACGATAACTACCTGATCCGCTTCGATGAAATTCGCCAGTCGCTGCGAATCCTGGAAC
>JACAEP010000032.1 GCA_013388795.1 Chloroflexota bacterium
AACCCGGCGTTTGACGTGCCCGCCCGCGATGGCGGATTCTTTCTGTATGCGGGTCAACAAATTTTGAATGGCAAAATCCCATATCAAGACTTTTGGGATTCAAAAGGTCCCGGCATTTTTTATGTCAATGCGTTGGGATTGTTGTTGGGCGGCGGGTCGCGTTGGGGCGTGTGGGCAGTAGAGTTTGTTTTTCTGTTTGGAATGTTTATATTTTTATATCGTTCTGTCTCACAGAGATGGGGCGTGGGTGCGGCATTGTTCGGCTCCACATTGGCGGGCTTGGGCTTGAAGACCGTTTTGGGATATGGCAACTACACCGAAGAATATGCCCTGCTCTTCAACGCGGCAGGCCTCGCGCTCTTCCTCTCGATGGTGGATGTGGAACGCAATGATTGGAAGTACCTCTGGGTCGGCGTGTTCTTCGGCTTGAGTTTTACCTTTCGCGCCAATAACGTCGCTGGATGGTTCGCCATCCTTGGCGCGGTGATCTTGCACTACGGTTTCAAACGTCAATATCTGGAAGCGTTGCGCATCCTGCTTGCGACTTTGGCTGGGTTCGCCCTCCCGTTGGTTTTGTGGTCGCTGTACTTTGTCATCGTCGGCGCTGCTGGCGAGATGATCTATGCTTCCATTCTGTTCAACTTCTCCTATGCTGCCGCAAAGGAACGCGAATGGCTTTCCATGTTTGACGGCTTTGGCCGCTATGGCATAGGCTGGGTGGGTTGGTTTACGCTGGCGGCATGGTTCGCGCTCGGTTTTCGAGCGCTGGTCAGTTTTGTGCAACGAAACGTATCTGTGCTGGAGGTCTTTCTCCTGCTTTGGTTCCCGCTTGAAATTTTCTTAAGCAATCTTTCCGGGAGGAATTTCGCGCATTACTACATTAGTTGGGCATTGGCGGCGGCGATCTATTCGGCTTTTCTATTTTCGGAGCTGTGGCAAGCGGCGTTCAAGATTCCGTCTTTGGAAGGCTGGAATATCACGTTGAGCGCAATCACTTCTATAGTTCTTGGGGTGATGTTGTTTGTCCTTTCGCCTGCCATGCCTTGGCGCTACACCCAGTCTCTGCTGCAGGGTGGAACATACATTGACGAAGTATCGGCATATATTCGCGATAATTCCCAACCCACAGACCTTATGCTGACGTGGTACCCCGAAATGCGCGTCAACTTCATGTCTGAGCGCGCCTCGCCGGTGAAGTATCTTTACTACCCGTTGTTTTTGGATGCTTCCCTGACCAAAGAGATCGAAGACCGCTACCTCGATGATCTGACCAAAACCCCGCCTCAACTCATCCTCGACTGTTCCCGCTCCGTGGATGCCATCCCTTCGCTCGACCCTGCCACCCGCGAAATTCAATATAACACCCCCGGCGTAAAGAAGAAGATGTACATCCACCCGGGCATGGATGAGGTCTTCGAGTTCGTGGAGGCGAATTATCGGCTGGAGAATACGATTGATGAATGTATAATATTCAGGCTCAAAAAAAATTAGCGAGCATTATTTTACGAATTACGCAATACGTATTAAGTAATTCGTAATACGTATTGCGTAAAGGACCTCCGCGCACAAAAATGACCAAAACAATCCTCATCACCGGCGCAGGCGGCGGCATCGGGCGCGCTTGCATCCATCATTTTTCCGAACGCGGCTGGCGAGTCATTGGTGTGGATCGCAATGACTTTGGCGAAGGTTTCCCAACCGCTGGTCGTTTCATCAAAGCCGATATTTCCCAGCCCGATTCCGTCGAGCAGATTTTTCAACAGGCAAAAGAGTTTCATCCGACTCTCGACGCGCTGGTAAACAATGCCGCAGTGCAGGTGGCAAAACCACTTGTAGAAACAACCGTCGCTGAGTGGGATGCGGTCATGGCGTCCAATTTGCGGTCTGTGTTCCTCTTCGTCAAACTGGCGCATCCCTTGCTCAAAGCGGCGAGAGGCGGCTCCATCGTCAACGTCTCCTCCGTCCACGCCGTGCAGACATCCGCCAATATCGCCGCCTATGCCGCCTCCAAGGGCGGGCTGCTCGCTCTCACCCGTGCCATGGCAATCGAATTCGCGCCGGATAACATCCGTGTCAACGCCATTCTGCCCGGCGCGGTGGATACGCCCATGCTGCGGGCAGGCTTGGGGCGCGGACATGTCGGCGGCAGTGACATGCAAGAACGGCTCGATAACCTTGCCCGCAAAACTGTAAACGGTCGTGTTGGCGCGCCCGCCGAAATTGCCAATGCCATTTATTTCCTTGCTGATTCCGAACAATCTTCCTTTATGACCGGTCAAGCCATGATCGTGGATGGCGGCGCGACGGCCAGGCTAAGCACGGAATGAAGAACATCAAGCGCCGCACACGAGATGCCTTCAAGTCGCGCATTCTAACTGCGCGTATCATGCTTTACCTGAACATGTTGTTATGGCTGGTAAGCGGGACGATCATGGTGTATCGTATGGTCGAAGATAAGAACACCTGGCCCGTTGCGCTTGTGATCTTTCTCTTCCTGTGCGCGTTAGCTTGCCTGTTCATCGTCGCAAGGATCATAGACCGGCCTGAAGCATGGGTCTATCCAATCGCCCTCTTCCTTGCCGCCGCTAACCTGCTCATGACCTTCATCGGCTACCCCGATTTTCTTTTTATCCTCAGCACAATTCTGGATGTAGCCATTCTCGCCGGACTTATTCCACTCAAACCCTACTACGACAAATAAACACATGATACGGAAAGGACAGCCATGAAACTCTCTGATATTGCTCGTTATCTTATTTTGCTCATCGCCGGGATGCTGGCGGCGCTCAGTATCGGCTCACTCACTCGCCTCGGACAAAACCCCGATATGGCAGGTTTTTATCTTTTCTACACCTTTCTCATGCTATTGATTGCCTTGCTCCTGTTGGTCTGTTATTTCCGCCTGAAACAGCGCGGAAAGACAGCCTTCTGGTTCACCATTTTCATCCTCGCCTTGAACGTGGCGCTGACGATCTTCGATCAAGTTGGCTTTGTTGATGTTCTCTTCATGCTCTTGAACCTGATCGCCCTTGTGATACTCTACTCCTCGCGAAAAGATTTTCTCCCTGAATGAAACAAACGCTCAAGTTAATTGTCCCTCAACCGCTTTGGCGGTTTGTGCGTGATACCTACGATGCCTTCCGCCGCATTCCCCAACTCCCTGCCGCTTACTTTCATCCGTGGCGGCGTGAGAGCATGAAACGCCTTGCTGCGCTGAAAGATATTCATAAAGGCAAACGCGCTTTCATCATTGGCAACGGACCTTCACTAAAAGAGACGGATCTCAGCAAACTTAAGAACGAGATCACCTTTGGCATGAATCGCATTTACCTTGCCTTTCCCGATCTTGGTTTCACAACCTCGTATCTGTGCGTCACCAATGACCTTGTCGTTGAACAGTTCGTAAATGATTTTCTGGCGCTCAACGTCCCGCAATTCATTGCCTGGCGTTCCCGCCGCCACTACAATCCCCAATTGCCAATTGCCAGCCTCCCCACTTTCATCTACACCTCCTATACAGGACCACGCTTTGCGACAGATGTCCGCCATCGTGTCTGGGAAGGCGCAACAGTCACCAACCTTGCGCTGCAGCTTGCCTATCACATGGGCATCGAAAAAGCCATTCTCATCGGCATCGATCACAACTTTGCATCCAAAGGCGACGCCAACAAAACCGTTGTCTCCGAAGGCGATGATCCAAATCACTTCATGCCCAATTACTTCGGCACAGGCGTGCGTTGGCAGCTGCCCGATCTCGACACCTCCGAGGCTGGGTACATCATGGCGCGCGAAGCCTATGCCAAAGTTGGCCGCCAGATCGTCGATGCAACCATCGGCGGCAAACTGACCGTCTTCCCCAAAGTGGACTACAAGTCCCTCTTCTGACCTTCAACCTTCAAATCAATGACACTCCCGCCTCAAGCCCGACCTCAAATCTGGTTCATCCTCTTCATCCTGCTCCTTGCCCTGGGCGGACTCCTGCGACTCCTTGACCTGACCGATCCCCCGCTGGATTTCCAACCCTCGCGCCAGTTGCGCAACTCGCTCGTGGCGCGAGAAATCTATTATTCTGCGCTTCCCGCTGCCACTGAAGAGCAACGTCAGCTTGCTTTTGAATTTGCAGACTCGGTTGGCAAATATGAGCCGCCCATCATCGAAACCATTGTGGGCTATTCCTATTTCCTTGTAGGGGGCGAGAGTATTGCCGTGGCGCGTGTATGGAGTACATTCTTCTGGCTTATTGCAGGAATCGCGCTATTCGACCTCATGCGCCGAGTCGCTTCACCGTGGGCCGCATTGATCGCAATGGCATACTACTTCGTTTTACCCTTCTCCGTTCAATCGAGCCGCTCCTTCCAGCCCGACCCGCTGATGACCTCGGCATTTGTCTTGGGTATTTATTTCCTCTATCGTTGGAGTGAAGATCGCTCCCCTCTCCCCACAGGTGAAAAGCCTGGCGGCAATTCCGCCTGGAAGTGGGCGATCCTTGCCTCAATATTCCTCGGCTTTGCCACTTTCGTAAAGATCGTCATCGCCTTCATGGTTGGAGCCGCCGCCATTGCGTTGGTGTTGTTCACGCTTGGCAAAGGTTTCTGGAGATCGAAACAAGTCTGGGCAATGGCTGGAATCATGGTTGTGCCTTCCCTGTTGTTTTACGTCCTTCTCAACCAGGGGCGTTCCACCGAATACTTCTTCGCATGGACGGTGGCGCTGGTCAAACTCATCACCAGCGCAGACTTCTACACCAAATGGCTGGCTTTCCTCGGAATGCTCTTCGGCTTGACGGTTCTCTTCCTCGGCATCGCGGGCGCGTTGATTGCCCCGTCTCGGATGCGCTGGCTGCTGGTCAGTCTATGGATCGGCTATGTGCTATATGGTCTCACCCTGCCTTTCCAGATGTACACGCACAGTTATTACCACATTCAACTCATTCCGCTCATTGTGCTGGGACTGGCTGTCGTGTTGAATCCGCTCACTGAAAGTGTGGCAAGCCTTGGTGGAGTTGGACGCGTGGGTTTCATTGCATTGACCGTGGTTGTGATCGCGTATCAAGCCTATGCGGCGCGTTCCGTGCTGGTGGCTGAAAGTTTTCGGCACGAGCCCGCATTTTGGAAGGAAGTTGGCAATGCTGTTCCCACAGATGGAGAAGTCATTGCGTTGACACAGGATTATGGCTACCGGCTGATGCTATACGGTTGGCGCATGGTGGACTTATGGCCCCTTGCCACCGGCTTGAGCGAGACCCGCAACCCCGGCAAAAACTTTTCTGAAGATTTCACCGACCTGACCGCAGGCAAGGACTATTTTCTTGTCACCGCCTTTGGGCAATTGGAAAAACAACCCGGTCTAAAGAAAATTCTCGATACATATCCCATTGCCATTGAAGGCGATGGATACATTATTTACGATCTACGATAAATGCAGGGGCGACCCTCGCAGCCGCCCTTTGTAGTACCACCTATGACCCTTGTTTCTATCATCACCCCCTCGTACAACCAAGCCAAATATCTCGAGCAGACGATGCTCTCTGTTTTGCATCAAGATCATCCCCACATCGAATACATCGTTGTGGATGGCGCTTCCACAGATGGAAGCGTGGAGATCATCAAAAAATATGCGGGGAAATTAGCGCATTGGGAATCGGCGAAAGATAAGGGACAAGCCGATGCCATCAACAAAGGCTTTGCCCGCGCCACAGGCGGGATCGTCGCCTGGCTCAACTCCGATGATTATTACCTGCCCAGCGCGGTGAGCGCGGCGGTGAAGGTCTTTGAAGAAAACCCCGAAGTTGCTCTGGTCTATGCAAACATGTTCGCCGTGGACGAGAGCGGGCAGACCTTTAATACCCTGACCTATAAACAACTTACCCTTGAAGATCTGCTGTGCTTTCAGATCATCGGTCAGCCTTCTGTTTTTATGCGCCGTTCTGCTTTGCAAAAAACAAGCGGGCTCGATCCCGCGTTCCACTTTTTACTCGACCATTTGCTTTGGATCAAGATCGCCAAGCAGGGAAAAATTCTTCACGTCAATCAAACATGGTCAGCGGCGCGTTATCATGCCGAAGCGAAGAATGTTGCCAAAGCCGCCGAATTCGGGCGCGAAGCCTTTCGCATTTTGGAAACCATCGCGCAAGATAAAGACCTGGCTGCCATTCTTCATAAAATAGATCGCCGCGCTCACGCCTCTGCCTTCCGCGTGGATGCGCGTTACCTGCTCGATGGCGGGTTGCCGGGTAAAGCGTTGCAGGCATGGTTCCGCGCCTTGTTCATTTACCCGCCGGTGGCGTTGAAACGGATGAATATTTTTGTTTCGGCGGTCTTGAATATTTTGGGGTTGGGGAAATTGCGCGAGATGGTTTTGAAGCGAAGAAAAAAGAATCAAGCGGCACAAAAAAATGACCGCTGACCACAGACCGCCGTCTGCCGTCGGCGGTCTGTTTTCATTCAGGAATCGTAAGCCTCGTCTTCGGCGCCATCTGCCCGCTGGCGTAAAAGCTGCGGTTGGCGTTGACGTAGTGGGGAAAATCTTCTGTCCATGCGCGGCGGGTGTCGCAGCCGAAGAGCTCAACGTATGCCATGAAAAAATCCGCATTTTGTGCGGCAAAGTAATGCGGGTTGCGGAAGAACATCTCAAGGTAACCCGCCGCGAATTCACCGTCATTCTGAAAGACATATGGATGCCCAACCGGAACCGGCTGGGAGTAATCTCCATGTTGGCGCGCCAGGTAGCGGGTCAGTTCGAGGCGTTTGCCTTGGAGGAAGAGAGTCCGCGCTTGGGGGGTGAAGATGTCTCCATCGCTGACTCTTAATCCGGGATACAAACCCTCGCCTCGCTTCATGGACCCGGAGCCTGCATCGAACGCATCGAGCATGTGCCCCAGCTCATGCAAAAACGGACACACGCCTGGCGCTGCGCCGTTGAAGCCTTCGAAGAGACGTGACAGAACGAGTTGAATGGACTCGCGCGATGGGTTGTAACATCCGCCCGATACGCCGCCATCCTGTTGAAAGGCTTCAGGCGTGGTGTAGAGTTGAAAGTGACGCGGGTTGGAGAGCAAGCGCGCGAGGATGTCTTGCCGAAAGTAAAAGACCTCGGCAAGATGACCCGCCACAAGATGCCGCACCGATGCAGGCATTTGAGATGTGAGATTCGTTTTGTTCGCGCCGATGAGTTGTAGATCAAAGTTGGGATGATGAGCAACCTGCCGAACAAGTTGATAAAAAGAATCTGCATCGTCGAGCATGCGCAGAATGGGGAAGTAATGATCTAGTGCGCGCAGATTGCCCGTGGATTCAAATTTCAACGCCGCGGCTTGCGGACGGCATTGTCCATTCGTGAGGGAGTCGAATTTTGCGGAGGCAGTTTTGGTCACAAGGATATTTTACTGCGGAGGCTGTTCGCTTGTGTATGCTTCGATCGGAAGCGGCTGGTCGGTTAGAAAGGCGCGCATGGGGGCGAGAACCACTTCTGGCTGGGCTTCGGTGAGTGCGTGACCGGCGTTCTCGATGAGGATCAGGGTGGAGTTTGGAAGCGTCTGCTTGTAGCTCAAGGTTGATTCCCAGGGAATGTAGTCACATGCGCCGCGCATGATGAGGGCGGGTGTTTGCAGAGACGTGAGATTGGGACGCGGGTCGTGGGCTTTTTTCAGGCTTTGCAGAATAAGCAGGTTGGCGTAGTAATTTCCGCCTCCGCTGCGGCTGGGTTTGTTGGTGGGGACGTATCCCTTGCAGTTGACTTGATAATCCATGCTGGGGCTGGTGACGAAGGCGTCGTAAATACCATTCATCTCGGCTTGGCTGGCAAAGTTTGTTGCGGTTTGAGGGTTCGTGCGCGCTAAGGCTCCGGCGAGGATCATTCTCAATGGGGGCAGGAGAATGCTGTCGTCTTGGGAGGAGGCGCTGCGACTGTAATCATAGCGGACGTTTTTACGGTCACCCAACACGCCCGGCGACATGAAGATGATCTTTTCCACATGGTTGGGATATTGTTCGAGATAATAGGCGGCGAGGACAGAACCCCAGGAGGTGCCGACGAGAATCACTTTCTCTGAACCGATCTGCTGACGAATGGCTTCGAGGTCGGCGACATTGCGTTCGAGGGTGTATTGAGAAATATCATCGAGTTGCGCCGAAAGCCCGGTGCCAATTTGGTCGTAGAGGTAGACATCGAAACCGTCGGCAGTGAGTTGCTTGAAGAATTCATAGTTGGAAGTGCGGGTTGGGACGGCGGGTCCGCCATGCAAATAAATAACCGGCGCGGAGTGAGCCTGTCCCTTGGCAGGATGAAAAATGTAGGCAATGCGCGACCCCGTGGAAAGCTGCCAGTATTGTGTTGAGGATGTTGGTTGCGGCAATGGAACAGTGACCGGGATGGGCTTGTAAACATACAGCCATGCCCATATGGCGGTGAGGATAAGAACACCCCCCGAATAGATGCCCGCTGTTTTGGGGGAACGAGTCATTAACCATGCGCCTCCAAATGCCACGGCGACAAGGGCAAGCGCAGCGGTGATGGTTATCACGGCGACGCTTTTCGTGGAACGCGCTACAAGGAAGAAGCCAATGAAGGCGGCAACGACGCTAAACAGCGATGCGAAAATAAAACCAATGCCTAATGCAATTTTTGCGAAGAAAGAGCGTTTTGTGTTTTGCATACATGTCCCATTCTTGAGTTTGAAAGGGGTAGATTGTAAAAGTGGGTGTGAGACGAGTCAGGGGTACAAAGGTACTGGCAGTAAATTTCCTTCCAATTTTCCCCTCATGAATTTACGTTACAATACTCTCTCCTCATGAATGGATTCTTCTCCACCAAACCTGCGCGGATTTTTGCCCTCATCGTCACCTTCACCTTTGGCATCGCTGTCCGCCTCTATGATATAACCGACCTGCCCTTGGAATTTCATTCCACGCGCCAGTTATTGTCTTTGCTCAAAGCCCGCGGTATGTACTATGAAACCCGAACCGACGTTCCTTCGGAAGAACGCGCCTTCGCGATTCAACAATGGAATCTACGCGCCTCTGTTGAGCCTGAGTTCTTCGAGCGCATCGTCGCATGGACGTATCAATTCACCGGCGAACAAATTTGGGTGGCGCGTGCCTACTCATCTGCGTTTTGGATTATCGGCGGCATCTTCTTTTATCTGCTCGCGCGTCGCCTCACCTCAGAAGATGGCGCCATTGCTGCAACCGCTGTGTATCTTTTATTGCCGTACGCCATCATCGCCAGCCGCAGCTTCCAACCTGATCCGCTCATGACGATGCTCATCATCATGTTCTTGTGGGCGGTCTGGGAATGGTCAAGTGCATTAACCGCCAAGCACGCCAAGAGCGCGAAGGAAAACAAAGAATCTCTTAGCGGCCTTCGCGCTCTTCGCGGTTCAAAAAGCTCTTGGGTATTTGCCATTCTCGCTGGGCTCTTTGGCGGTCTAGCCATCTTTATCAAATTCCCGGCAGCCTTCTTCGTCATTGGCGGAGGCTTGGGTGCGGTACTCCGCCACAGGTCCATGAAAGAGGCGCTGAAGGATCCGCAGCTTTACGTCATGGCGTTGCTGGGCATCCTTCCCGGCGCGGGCTACCTTATCTACGGCATCTTCGTGCAAGATTTTCTCGGTCAACAATTTGGCGGGCGTTTCATCCCCAGCCTTTTTCTCAGCCCGTTGTATTATGTGGGTTGGCTCAACATGTTGAACCTCGTCATCGGCGGATTTACCTTGATGCTTGCCCTGCTCGGTCTCTTTTTCTTTGAGGATAAAAAACAACGCCTCCTTCTCGGACTTTGGATCGGGTACGCTCTCTTTGGCTTTACCTTTAACTTTCACATTCATACCCACGACTACTACTCCCTGCCCTTGATTCCCATCGTGGCATTGTCTATTGCCCCGCTCGCCGATTTTCTTTTTACAAAACTTGCCCAACTCGCAATAACAAATCTTCTGCGTTTATCTGCCTTCTGCCTTCTGCTTTTTGGCATTATCGCCTCCACATGGAACGTCCGCAACACCCTCAACGCCGCAGACTATCGTCCGCAAGCCGAAATGTGGGCAGAGATCGGCGCGATTACAGACGGGTATAATCTAGCCGGGCTGACGCAGGATTACGGCGCCCGTCTCGCTTATTGGGGCTGGCAGAATAGCAGCTCCTGGCCCACCTCCGGCGATTTGCGCTATGCTGAAGAACGCGGCGGCAGGCAGGATTTGGAGGAACAATTTGACGCCATTGCCTCCAAGAAAGATTTATTTATCGTGACAGATTTTGACGATTTCGAGCGCCAAAGCGCTCTGCAAGAAAAACTCAGCGCCTATCCCATCTTCGCTGAAGGCGATGGGTACATCATTTACAGCTTGATGAAATGAAGTGTATTGCCATACAAAAATGAATTTTTCCGAAAACAAAGCCTCAACCTATCTTGCTTGGTTTGGCGTTGCCGCCATGACAGCCGCCCTGGCCGTGTACGCTTACCTCGGTTTTTTCTCCCGCTATATGGGCGATGACTATTGCCTGCTTTTGGATGTCCATACTGGGAATATATTTACTAATAGCTGGAATAAATACCTTTTTAAGTCCAACCGTTTTTCAAATCTGTTTGTGCTTGGCTTTTGGGAATTGTTCCCAAACAACATCGCTTTTATGCCTGCGCTGCACGTCATTCTTTGGGCGCTTGGTTTGTATTGGCTGTTGAACGAGTTGAACAAAGTCTTTAACTTGAAATTGAGCCTTCCAGTGGCGCTGCTCACAGCAGAGATGCTTGTGCTTTTTTCGTTTTTCACCACCCCCAACGTCTTTCAAATTCTCTATTGGCGTCCGGGGCAAGTCTCGTATCTGACGCCAATTGTGATGTTTACGTTTACTGCCGCCTGGCTGGTGAATCTTGTTCGCAGAAATAAAGCGACCCTGCCTTTGGCATTCCTCTTTGGCTTTCTGGCATTCTTCATAGGCGGGCTGTCTGAAACGTTGGGCGCCTTACACATTGCCATCCTATCTTTGGCGATTTTGGGCGTCTTCTTCTTTGACACATCTCCGCGCCGCAAACCGGCATGGACGTTGCTCATTGCGCTGCTCATTGGCGCGCTGCTGGCGCTGGTGGCAATGTTCCTTGCGCCTGCCAATGAAGTTCGTATCAACGATGAGAATGGATCGCCTTCGTTCATCACCGTATTATTCCGCACATTTGAATATTCTTTCCTGTTTTTACGGATTGCCGTTACGACGCTGCCATTGCCTATGCTTGGTCTGCTGGCGATTTCGTCGCTGATGACCATGCTCCTTTTGCAGGATCAGCCATCCCTTAAGATGGAGGCGCGGGTCTATTGGTTGTTCCCGTTGATTCCCATCCTGCTCTATGGCTTGGTTTGCGCATCCTTTGCTCCCAGCGCGTATGGGCAGTCCTATCCAGTGGAGCGGGTGCGCTTCCCGGCGCATGTTATGTTGACGCTTGCCCTGGCGCTGTTCGGCGTTTGTTTGGGGTATGCGCTATCCTGTTTGAGGTTGCCCTCGTTTAGCCGAACTGTGGCGGTTGTGCTGGCATTCACTGCTTTGCTCTATCCGTTTTGGATGATGCGGCAGCCGTTGTCCACTTATGAATTTCGCCGCTTGTTTGCCTTGCGCTGGGATGAACGCGAGCGGATGATCTATGCGATGAAAGCGAACGGCGAGCGCGATCTGGTCATCCCCGGCTTGGACGGCTACGAAGGCACGAAGGAGCTGGATGTGCGCCCATATTTTTGGGTAAATCAGTGCGCCGCCCAGGTGTATGGTGTTGAATCGATTTCAGCGATCTCTGTGGAAGAAGAAGATGTCCTTAACTTTTTCAGCGAATAACTTGGCGCCCATCCTTGTCACCGGCTCGCATCGCAGCGGCACCACCTGGGTTGGTAAGATGCTTGCCGCTGATGCCGATACGGCCTACATCAGCGAGCCGCTTAATGTGCTGCATCGCCCTGGCGTGTATCGCGCGCCGGTCGAATACTGGTATACCTACATCACCGATGAGAATGGCGCGCAGTATCTGCCCGCGTTCAATGAACTGTTGAATTTTCAATATCATACCGCGCGCGAGGTTTTATCCCTGCGTTCATTCAAAGATTTTTTGCGTATGGGGCGCGACTTCCACACCTTTTTCGTCGGCAGTATGCAAGGACAGCGCGTGCTGATCAAAGACCCGTTTGCGGTGTTCTCCACGCCGTGGTTTGAAAAGCAGTTGCATTGCCGCGTGGTCATTACGGTTCGTCACCCCGGCGGGTTTGTCAGCAGCCTGAAACGTCTCGGCTGGAATTTTGACTTCGCTAACTTCCTCAACCAACCGCTGTTCATGCGCGACCATTTGGAGGGCGACCGCGCCGCGATGGAATCCATGCCCAAGGAAGACATTGTTGGGCAGGCGGCGCTGCTCTGGAAGATCATCTACCGCTTCGTTCATGCGACCCGCAGCAGTCACCCTCAATTTCACATTGCGCGCCACGAAGACCTTTCTCTTGACCCCATCGGCGGCTACCAGACATTATATAAATCTCTTGGCTTGGATTTTACCGAACGTGTGAAAGACATCATTCAAAACTCCAGCAGTTCTGAGAACCCCGCCAAACTGGCAAAGAACAAAACGCATTCCGTCAAACTCGATAGCCGCGCCAACCTCGATAACTGGAAGAATATCCTTTCCCCCGAAGAAATTACCCGCGTGCGAAAGATCACCGAAGGGATTTCTGAGTCGTTCTATTTTGAAGAAGACTGGAAATAGTTTTATAACATTGACCGCCGACCAATGACCGCGGTCTACCGTCTGCGGTCAGGTTTTGATATTACAAATAGCCGCCCATGAAACCAGCCGCCCTGCCTCTCGTTTCCATCGTCACCCCATCATTCAACCAGGCTCACTTTCTTGAAGAGACAGTTAAGTCCGTGTTAGGGCAATCCTACCCTCGCATCGAATACATCATCATGGATGGCGGCTCTGCTGATGGCAGCGTGGACATCATCAAAAAATATGAAGATAAACTAGAATATTGGGAATCGGTCAACGATAAAGGTCAAACCGACGCTATCAACAAGGGTTTCAACCGCGCCAAGGGCGATATCCTCGCCTGGCTAAACTCAGACGATACCTATGCCAGCCCGCATACCATTGCGGACGCGGTGAACTATCTCGTGGCTCATCCGGAAGCGGCAATGGTGTATGCGGATTGCAATTTTATGGACGAACAGGGAAGGGTCATCGGCAAATTTGCCTCGCGTCAAACGGATTATGCCAGACTGCGCCGGGGATTCGTCCACATCCCGCAGCAGACCATGTTCTTCCGCGCCAAATATTGGAAGGAGCTCGGTCCGCTAGACCCATCCTTTTATTTCGCCATGGATTACGACTTGTGGGTGCGCATCGCCAAACAAGCGCCGCTTCACTATCTGCCCGGCAAGACCTGGGCAAATTTCAGAATCCACACCTCCAGCAAGACCAACGTCAACGACGAACGCG
Source organism: Chloroflexota bacterium (assembly GCA_013388795.1). Lineage (GTDB taxonomy): Bacteria > Chloroflexota > Anaerolineae > Anaerolineales > Villigracilaceae > Villigracilis. The sequence goes on from JACAEP010000032.1 coordinate 13,465, forward strand.
GTTGGAAGGAAATGCTGCGGGTCCACTATCGTGACGGCGGCAGTTTTTTCTCCCTAATTGTGGCAAAATACTATCTACGCAAGATCATCGGTCCACTGTGGAAGTGGCGGATAAGGAAGTAAATAGAGATTGGTAATTAGGAATCATACAAATCTCCAATTACCAATTACCAATTACCAATTACCATGAACCTCATCTTCACCCCTCCCTCTCTCGAAGATCTCATCCGTTTGCTCAAAGCCTGGCGCTTTTGGGTATTCGGCGCGATCATTGGCGCGGCTCTTGGCGCGGCTGTTTATTTCATCTCCCCCCCAGAATATCGCGCCAAAGCCACCGTCAACGTGGACTTTAACCTTGAGCAAGCCTTCCCCGAAAACAATGACCGCCAGGATTTCTATTATCTCGAACGCGAAGCCCGCAAAATGGTGGAACTTGCTTTTTCGGATGAAGTGCTGGCTCAACTGGATGCGCCCGTTACAGAACTTCGCAACGGGAAGTTGAGTCTCTCGCAACCGGCTGAGTCTGGCTGGCACTTTTATGCAGACGATAAAAACCCGCAAAAAGCCGAAGCCCTAGCCTCAACTTGGGCAACGGCCTTTGCCGAAAAAGCCCAAGCCGAAATTGAAGCAGGCAATTTAAATGAATTTATCAAGCTCGAAGTGACACAATCTGCGAACCTGCCCAAAGAACGCAGCGTTCCGCTTGCGAATTATCTGCTTGCGGGCGCAATGGCATTTTGGCTGGCAGCCGTATTCTTTGTTCTTTTCCTCAAATCAAAATGAAATCCTCTGTGTTCTCTGCGGCGAATCTGCCACGCATACTTTGGGCGCTTGCCATGCTCACTTTGCCTGTCACCAGCTTTCGCTGGTTTCCCGGTTTGGGAGAGAGCGCACTCGTCCGTCCGCTGGCGTTGTATCCGCTGGCGGTTTTATTGTCGCTGCTACTCATCCTTGTATGGCGCAAAAAAATATCGCTCGTCATCCCAGGCGCATTCCTTGCATTGGGCGCATTTGTTTTATTTGCGGTCTTCTCCGCAAGCATTGGCTCACTCCTTAACCCCATCCCCCTGCGCGGACAAACCTTCGATGCCCGCGCCATTCGCGCACTGATTACGCTTGTCATCGGCATTGCCTTTTTCGTCAGCGCGGTGTGGATGAACAAAGACGAAGCCGATTTGCGTTTTACCGTTACATGGATTTTCGCAGGCTTATGTCTCGACCTTGC
>JACAEP010000128.1 GCA_013388795.1 Chloroflexota bacterium
CATTGGCTACTCCGTCATCCGCCGCGGCGATGGCGGTATGACCCTCACCTTCACCGACCTTTCCGATGCGACCATCGCGCACTGGCATCAATTTGCCCTCGATCATCTTCTTGGCGCGGACCGCCGCACGCGCAACCTGTATGACCTGCGCTCTGTGGCAGACATCCCTGAGAAAGCGATTCGCATGGCAGTGGAAGCCAACAGCGACCCTTCGGCGAGAAACATCCGTGTGGCGGTGGTGGTGGCAAGCGAAGCCGCAGCGGATAAGATTCGGAAGGTGGCGGCTTTAGCAGACGCCGAGTCTGCGGCGGCGATGAAGATCTTCACCGACATCAACGAAGCCGAAGCCTGGCTGGCGCGTCCGTTGGATCAGATTGCGTAAATCCGTCATTGCGAGGAGCGCTCTTGTTCTTTGCGACGAAGTAATCTCCGTTCCGATTAGGAGATTGCTTCAGGCGGAAGGGCATCGCCTTCGCAATGACATAATATGCAAATGAAATACGACTCACTTCAGATCGGGAGTTTCACATTCGACTGGGGTTCCCGCACCTATGTGATGGGAATCTTGAATGTGACTCCCGATTCGTTTTCCGGGGACGGAATCATCGCCAAAGGGGATGTGATTAAGCAGGCGGTGGAGCAGGCGCGCGAGTTCATTCTCTACGGTGCGGACATTCTCGATGTGGGCGGCGAGTCCACGCGCCCGGGCTCGGAGCCGGTCAACGCAGATGAAGAAATGGGGCGCGTCATTCCCGTGATTGCGGAATTGCGTAAGAACTTTCCACAAGTTTTGATCTCAATAGATACCTACAAAGCCAAAGTCGCAGATGCGGCGATCCAAGTTGGCGCGAACATCATCAACGATGTGTGGGGTTTTCGCGCGGACTCAGAAATCGCATCGGTGGCGGCGAAGCATAAAGCGCCAGTCATCCTCATGCATAATCGCAGCAACCCTGCCAGTGTGGAAGTGCGCGAGAAGTTGGGCGGAACATACCTTGGCGCGGAATATGATGACTTGCTTGAAGATGTAAAACGGGAGTTACTCGAAAGCGTGGACATCGCGCTCAAGGCTGGGGTGGAGGAAAGGCTCATTCTGCTTGATCCAGGCATCGGCTTTGGAAAGAAGCGCGAACATAATCTTGAGTTGATCAACCGGCTGGGAGAAATCCGCTCAATGGGCTATCCCATCCTGCTTGGAACATCCAGAAAATCGTTCATCGGTTTTACTTTAGACCTTCCGCCTGAGCAACGCATTGAAGGCACGGCAGCAACAGTGGCTGTGGGCATCACACGCGGCGCGGATATTATCCGCGTGCATGACGTGAAAGAGATGGCGCGTGTGGCAAAGATGACAGATGCAATTGTGAGAGGGCAATGAGCAGCGACTACGCAAAAGAATTATTACGTTCGGGAATTATCGAAGCAAAGACGGGCAGCAGGGATTCTGCCCGCCGCTATTTAGACCGCGCCATTTACATGGCTGGCTCGCACGATGTGCTTGCTGAAGCATGGTTCTGGATGAGTGAGGCAATAGACGACCCGGTTGAAAAACGCAAGGCATTGGAGAATTGCCTTTCGCACGATATGCATCATACGCGCGCGCGTCGTTCGCTTGCGATTCTGGACGGCAAACTTAAAGCGGATGATGTGATCAACCCCGATCAACTTCCCGCCGCGCCCGATGGTTTGCGCGAAGCCCAAGCTGATCGTTTCATGTGCCCCAAATGCGGCGGACGCATGGCGTTCTCGCCCGATGGTTCCGGGCTGGTATGCGATTATTGCGCGCGTCAAAATCCTTTGGGCGCAGGCAGCGGCACAGAGAACGAAAAAGATTTCATTGTGGCAATGGCTACCATGAAGGGACATGGCAAGCCCTTGCAGGAACAGGTTTTTCATTGCAACGGCTGCGGCGCGGAATTTATTTTGCCGCCGGAGCAACTCTCATCGAATTGCGCGTATTGCGACTCGCCGCATGTGGTGAACTACGAAAAGACAAAAGACATCCTTGCGCCCAATTCCATTCTACCTTTTGCCATTGACCAAAAACGCGCCGCGCGTTTGTTGATCGAGTGGGTCGAAAAAAATCATATTAAGCCCGAAAAGAAGGTGGACCTTCCGCGCGGCGTATACCTGCCGATGTGGACCTTTGATATCGGCGGCGAGATTGACTACTCCGGCGAGATCGTGGAATATGAACGTAATACCTTCACTGGGGAACGCGAGCGCAAAGTGACTCGCGTGGAAGATAAATACCCTGTGATGGTGAACGACCTCGCGCTTCCTGCTTCTCGAAAACCATCTCAAGTCTTCATGAAGCTGCTTCCCACCTTCGACCTTTCCGCGCTTAAAGAGTACGATCCGCGTTATCTCGCCGGTTGGCTCGCCGAACTGTACGACGTTCCCATGGCTGACGCTTCACTCGATGCGCGCAGTACGGCGTTTAAACATATCAAAAAACAATTGCCGCATCTGCTGGGCAATATCACACTCATCCGCGCATCATCCGCAAGCATGTTGGTCGAGTCGTTCAAGCTTGCCCTCCTGCCTGTGTGGATGACCGAACTTCCTTTCGGCGGGCGCGGGCATATTGTGTTAATCAATGGTCAGAATGGCATGGTCGCCAGCGACCTGCCAGAAAAAGATGAGGAACAGGGCGGCTTGTTCGATTTCCTGGCCGATCTTTTGAATGATTAACATAGGGCGGACCTTCACGGTCACCCCTATGTTTTCCACCCACAAGGGCAACCGCAAGGGTTGCCCCTACATATGCGACAAAACCTTACACAACCTCTTTGCATTCTCCACCGCATTCGGATGATCGCCATGCAAACACAGCGTATCCATTCGCCCCGTTTTCACCAACTCAATTGCATGTCGCGCCACTTCTTCCGGCGATTCAATAATTGCCCCCGGAAGAAAGCGGGACATTAACGACCCGTCCGCGTTATAGCCTCTATCAGGGAATCCCTCCGCCGCAACTCTGACTCCCACCGCCCGCCCCGATTCCAGCGACCTTGAGCCTGCCAGCCCCACCAAAATTAAATCCACACTGGAAGTTTTTACCGCCCGCGCAATTGCGCTTGCTAGTTCAACATCCTTCGCAGACTGGTTATACAACGCCCCATGCGGTTTGACATGGGTCAGCGTCACCCCTTCTTCCTTCGCAATCGCTGCCAGAATTTGAATTTGCTCAAAGACTAACTTCTCTGCTTCAGCGGGGAGAACATCCATCTCTTTACGCCCAAAATTTTGGCGGTCATTCCAACTGGGGTGCGCGCCCGCATTCACGCCAAAGCGCTTTGCCAGCCGAAGAGTCTCGCGCATGGTGTTTTCATCACCGGCATGAAATCCGCAGGCGATGTTGGCAGAGGTGATGTATGGCATAATGGCTTCGTCATTGCCGATGCCTTCGCCGAGGTCACAGTTGAGGTCGATGTGCATGGTTTCGATTCCTGTAGGTCAGGCTTTTAGCCTGACGCTCTTTGAAATTACGTACATGGCGGGCTACAAGCCCGCCCTACAAATGGTTCTGTATTTTTCCTGCGCTTCTTCCACCGTTACCTCCCGAAAACAGACTCTACTCACGCCTGCTTCGCACTGTGCCAGCAGGGGCAGACTTATGCGTGTGACGCTTGCAATTTTGGGGTAGCCGCCTGTAGTGGGAGCATCCGCCATCATCACAATGGGCTGACTATCGGCGGGGATTTGGATGCTGCCCATGGTCATGCCTTCGGAGATGAGTTCTTGGGTGATGGCTTTTTCAATGGGCTTGCCTTGTAAGCGATACCCCATGCGGTCGAAGGACAGACTGAGGGTGTATTCGCTTTCGTAAAACGTGCGGATGCCTTCCGGTGTGAACCAGCCCGCTTGGGGAGCGGGGATGACATCAAGAATCGGGGTTTGGCTGTAGGGTATGAGCGGCGTATGGTTGCGGGCGGCGAGCTTGAGCAATTCAGTTGTTGGAGTGAAGGAATGGAGAACGTCACCAGCTTTGAGCGCGGAGCCAATTCCGCCGCGCAGGTATGTGGAACGGGAATTCATGATGATGGGTGAATTAAATCCACCAGCGATGGCGATATATGCCCAGTTGCCGCCGCTGGTTTTCTTCACGCGCACCGTCCACCCGGCGCGGACGTAGAAGCTCGTCCAAAGTGGAAAGGTCCAGATATAGTTTTCCACTTCGTAGCCTGCGCCAGTGACAGCGATGACCGTATTGCGTAATGCGTGAAGCGTAATTTCTCCCAAGCCAAGTTCGATGACGGCGGAGTTGGGAGGATTGGTTAATAGAGAATTGGCGGCTTGGTAGGCGTACCAATCCATTGCGCCGGAGGTGGGGACGCCGAATTTGTTGAATCCGCGCCTACCGGAGTCTTGGAGGGTGGCGATGCCGGTGAGGTCGGCAATTTCAATGACCGCAGACGATGGACGGCTGACCGCGGTCTGTGGTCGGCGGTCAGTGGTCATGTCGTTTCCATAGGAACAAACTTCACAACATCTCCCGGTGCAAATAAAAACGGATTCTCACTTAATGGGTCGAAGAGTTTGAGTGGCGTGTGACCGAGGATGTGCCAACCGCCAGGAGAATCGACGGGGTAGATGCCGGTTTGGGAACCGGCGATGGCGACAGAACCAGCAGGTACGCGAGTGCGTGGGGTGGACATGCGGGGCAGGGTCAGTTTTTCGTTGAGAATGCCGAGGTAGGGAAAGCCGGGCGTGAAGCCCATCATGTAAACGGTGTACTCGCGTTCGCTGTGCAGGCGAATCAACTCAGAGGGAGATAAGGCTAGGGTTGTGGCAACAGTTTCAAAGTCCGGACCGGAGGCGTTGCCGTAGAGGACGGGAATCTCCAGGCGGCGGGAAGGTCTGTGAGTCGCATCATCCAGAAGGGAGATTTTTTCTTCAATGATGTTTTTGATCTGATTGTAGGTTGTGGTGAGCGGGTCGTAGTGGATGAGGACGGTGCAATAGGCGGGGACGGTTTCGATGACGGCGGGGCTGCTTTGCAGAAGCGCACTCAGGGTGTGGACGCGCGCGTTGAGTGCGGGGTTGATGGCGTTGCCGAGTTGGATGAGGACGGATGAGTCGCCGAGCGGTTTGAGCATGTCAGCGCGTGAAGATGGAGATGGACTCGATGTGATAGGTTTGCGGGAAGAGGTCGAAGGGCGTGACCTGTTGCAGGGTGTAGCCGCCTTTGATGAGCCGAGCCGCGTCACGCGCGAGAGTGGAAGGATCGCAGGAGACGTAAGCGATGACTTGCGGGTTGATTTGGAGAAGCGCATCGAGGGCGTGCTTGTCGAGACCGGCACGGGGCGGATCAAGGATGATGTGAATGGGTTGAGTCAATTGTGGCGCGAGCGCGGGCAGAATTTCTTCGGCGGCGCCTTCGTAGAGTTCGACGTTGTTGAATTCATCGAGGTTGATGGCGAAGTCTTCGCAGGAGGAGGGAGCGGATTCGATGCCGATGACTTTGGCGTATTTGCTGGCGAAGAATTTGCTGAATAAGCCGACGCCGCAGTAAAGATCAATTAATGTAGTAAGCAAGGAAACAGGTAAACAAGTTTGGAGGTGTTGCACCATTTTTTCTGCCATGGGGGTGTTGACCTGGAAGAAGGATGGCGCGGAGACGTGGAAGTCTTTGCCGAAAACTTGAATGGTGAGCGCGTTGCTTCCAGCGATGACGACGGGGTGGTCTTCGTAGACGTGGATGATGGAAATATCCGCTTCGATCTCGAGTTCAGGAGTCTCTTCAGTTTCGGATTCGAGGATGAGCATGAGGTCATCGTCTGCGCCGGAGCGGAGGGAGACGCGTTCGAGGTTCATGCGCGATTCGAATTGCAGGTCGTTGCGGAAGGCGTCGATGGCGGCTTCAGGGAGATGACATTCTTCGATGGGAAGAGTTTTATTTCCGTGTGCATTGATAAAGCCGATCTTGCCATCATCGGTAAGATGGAATTGGACGTGGTTGCGATAGTTCCACTGATTCGGTGAAGGAATAGTGGCTTGAACGGGCGGATTTTCAATTTTGCCAATGCGTTGAAGTTGGTCGCGCAGAATATCCGCTTTGGCGAGCAATTGTTTTTCGTACGGCAGGTTTTGGTAGTGGCATCCGCCGCATTGGGTGAAGTGTTTGCATTTGGCGGTGACGCGGTCTGGAGAGGGTTTAAGAATCTCGATAATTTCGCCGCGCGCGAAGTTTTGTTTTTCTTGCGTGAGTTGAATGCGAACCGTTTCGCCGGGCAAGCCGAAGGGAATGAAGACGGCGCGACCGTCTTGAAGGCGTCCCATCGCTTCGCCGCCGTAGGTGAGTTTTTCAAGGGTGATTTGGTGTTTGGGGGGATTCATTTTTCAACCACGAAGGACACAACGAGCATAAAAGAAGAGCAAGCGGAGTGATTATACGTCAATAAGAAAGAGGAAAGACCGTTTAGTGATCTTTCCTCTTTCTTTCTTCCCTATTTCCCGCTTTCTGCTTTCTATTCTTATTTCAAAATGAACGATAGCGCCACCAACACCACAATAAAGAACCCGGCGAGGATGCCGATGCGGCGGAGATCCTTTTTGACCATGCTGTAATCGGGGTTGAACTCAAACTTTTGGGGAGCCCGGCTCGACACTGAAATGGATGGGGTGGGGCGTTTGTTTTTCTTTGCCATTTGATTTCTCCTTAATTTAATTCTGTAACCGCGCAAAGACCACAATGCGCTGATCGTTGACCAGGTATGGGTAGCACGAGATGAGCGTGACGGTTGGTGAGGCGGTGGGGGCCATCACTTCCACGGCGGTGGGTTCGACAAGGACCGTGCGGTCTACGATGTAAACATACTGACGCTGTTGAGTGTAAATGATGATTTGGTCGCCTGGGACAAGCCGATCAAGGTATCGGAAAATCTCGCCATATACATCGTTATGCGCTGAGAGGACAAGATTCCCATCGCGTCCTGGGGGCGGCGATCCGATGTATTGCCCCACGCCCTTCTTCAATTGTTCCCAGCCATCGCCCTGCACAACCGGCGCATCCACGTTGATGGCGGGGATTTGAATCCGCACGGCTTGGTCGGGCGCGGCGGTGGGCACAGGGATGTTTGACAGCGACTGTACCATCGGCAAAAGGTGCGCTGGAATTTCCGCTTCGTTTGGGCGGGTATTGCCTTGCGCATCGGGCGGGGTGTGACCAGAAGGCAGAACCACTGCCATCACCAGCGGGGTTGGCACGGCAGTTTCCGGGTTGAGCGCAGAGACTACTTCGTTGTTAAGGGTTTGCAGCAGACCAACACCGTTGAAGATGACCGCTGCCAATCCGAGTACGGCGAGGACTTCTACGCCAAGCAGGACGCGGTCAAGAAGCTTTCTCTGCGGCGAGACGGGAACCGCTTCCGGCGCAGAGGCGGCTGAGGCGGCGGTATCAATTATCGGTGTGGAAGGAAGCGGATTCTCATCCATAAGATCAGGCGCGAGCGAGAGGACTCGTCCGGTGCGGCGGTAATGTTCCAGGCGTTCCTTTCGCGCGCCGCGCCGTTTTTCCACGAGCAGACGGCGAAGTTCTTCCACCGATAATTCTTCGGGCGCTTTTTTGCGTGCCATCACGCGGCGATTATACCGCAAGGGATTGCCAATTTATGAGACAGTCGGTATAATGTGATTCGCTTTCGGGCGGGTAGCTCAGTTGGTTAGAGCATCGCGTTGACATCGCGAAGGTCGTAGGTTCGAGCCCTATCTCGCCCACAGTGCAAGCAGCGGGTACACAGGTAGACAAGTAAAATGCGTTGACCGAGACGAGTATGTGGTCAAGTCTCTGACAGGGAGAAGAAACCGGTGATTGAGAGTTTCTTCCAGGGAACATCACAGAAAACCACTCGCGAGCGTAACGTTGAAAAGTGATCAGTGAAAAGTGATCATTGAGTAGATGAAACGGGTTGCTCCGTTAGAGGCTGAAGAGATGTAACATAAGATAAATCTTGCGCTACAAATCGGGTGGAACCGCGTGAATTAAATTCTCGCCCCGTGTTCGGGCGAGTTTTTTGTTTAATCATGGACTCGAAAGTCAGGAGACTTTCGAGTCCCAACATCAGGAGATGTTGGAGTCCTGAATAAAGGAGTAGAAAATGGCGCAACAAGTACAGGAAAAATACGAAGAGTCTTATCTTTATAAGATCCGTCACTCTACGGCGCATGTGATGGCGCAGGCGGTGTTGGAAATCTTCCCGGATGGGAAGCCAACCATCGGTCCGCCGGTGGAGAATGGGTTCTATTACGACTTCGACCTGCCGCGCAATCTGACGCCGGAAGACCTTGAGCAGATCGAGAAGAGGATGCGCCAGATCGTGCAGGGCAAGCATGATTTCAAGAAGACGGTCATCTCGGCGGAGGAGGCGAAGAAAATCTTTGCCGACCAGCCCTACAAGTTGGAGTTGATCGAAGGCTTGGAAAAAGGCGGACTGGATGAATACGGCAATCCGCTCAAGGAGAAGCCGGAGATTTCCATTTATCAGCACGATACGTTCACGGATTTGTGCCGTGGTCCGCATGTGGCAAATACGAAAGAGATCAAGCCCGATGCCTTTAAATTGATGTCGGTTGCTGGCGCATACTGGCGCGGCGACGAGAACAATAAACAGTTGCAGCGTCTGTATGGCACGGCTTGGGAAAATAAAAAACAACTGGAAGAGTATCTGCACCAGTTGGAAGAAGCCAAGAAACGCGATCATCGCAAACTGGGCAAAGAGTTGGAAATCTTCATCTTCGATGAGGAGGTCGGTCCCGGCTTGCCTTTGTGGCTGCCGAATGGCGGAATCATCATTGAGGAGTTGGAAAAGCTCGCCAAGGAAATGGAAGAAAAGGCTGGCTACGACCGCGTCAAGACGCCGAGCGTGACGAAGGAAGACCTGTTCCTCCGTTCCGGTCACTTGCCCTATTATGCCGAGAGCATGTACCCGCCCATGGAACTCGAAGGCGTGAAGTATTACATCAAGCCGATGAACTGTCCCATGCACCACAAGATATTCGGCTCGAAGGGACGTTCCTATCGCGACCTGCCCGTGCGTCTCGCGGAATATGGCACGTGCTACCGCTACGAGAAATCAGGCGAACTTTTTGGTCTGATGCGCGTCCGTTCGATGCAGATGAACGACGCCCACATCTACTGTTCTGAATCGCAATTCGAGCAGGAATTCATGGGCGTGGTGGAACTCTACAAGAAATACTTTGAGTTGTTCGGCATCGACAAGTATGTGATGCGCCTCTCGCTTCACTCGAAGGCGGGTCTCGGCAAAAAATACGTGGACAACCCCGAATTGTGGATCAAAACCGAAGACATGGTGCGCCGCGCCATGGACAATGGCGGAGTCCCCTATGTGGAAGCCGAAGATGAAGCCGCATTCTACGGTCCGAAGATCGACGTGCAGATCTGGTCTGCCATCGGACGTGAATTCTCGCTTGCCACGAATCAAGTGGACTTTGCCGTCCCCTCACGCTTTGACTTAAAGTTCACGAACAGCGAAGGCCACGATGAAGTGCCGTTGTGCATCCACCGCGCGCCGCTTTCCACGCATGAGCGCATGGTCGGCTTCCTGTTGGAACATTACGCAGGCAACTTCCCGGTCTGGCTTTCGCCGGAGCAGGCGCGGGTCATCTCGATCACGGATGAGCAGAACGACTACGCCGAGAAGATCGCCAGGGAATTGCGCGAGAATGGCATCCGTGCCAGCGCGGATTTGTCCTCCCAGCGCATGAACGCCAAGATCCGCAACGCGCAGATGATGAAAGTGCCGTATATGATCGTGGTCGGCAAGAACGAAATGGAAGCCGGGCAAATCTCCCTGAGAGTCCGCGACGGGAGCCAGCAGAATGGATTCGCTCTGGGTGAATTCATTGCGCGGGCGAAGGATCGAATTGCAAGAAGAGCAAGCGAACTGTAAGCGGTAAAAAAGAAGTCACGCGCAAGGCAGGTTCTCTGTGTATAAGTCATGGAAGAGCAGTTAATCTTGGAAATGGTGTAACAAATATTATCTGAGGCTCTATAACTATGATGGGTGGTTTCAACCCGCATTGGCGAAGATGCGAAAACACTGGGATGGGGATGTCCCAGTGTTTTTGGTTCATTCGGCGTTTGGACCTTGTTTGGCAAGCAGTGTGGCAATGCCTTTGAGTTCCAGCCACCATTGGTCTTTTGGACGTTGGTGTTCGGCGTCGATCATGCGGTCAAAGTCGCGCATGTCGTGGAAGAAGATGCGTCCATTTTGCATCCCAATAAAGGCGCTGTCGAAATTTTTCTTCTCACATTGATCGATCAAATATTCGAGGCACATGCGTGAGAGCCGCGTGGCTTGAATGCGGTCAAAAGGCGACGGATCGCCGCCTTGCTGCAAGTGTCCCAAAATGGCGGGGCGCACATCGAATACGTCACCACCCTCTTCTTCGAACAGCGAGCAGATAAAGTCGGTGGTGTACACGGGGTTTGCATTTTCATTGCGAATCATTAACCCCAGGCGCTTGCCCGTCTCAAACCCTTTAAGCAGATTTTCTACATCGGTTTGAAGGTCGCGCAGTTTGATACCCTCTTCATGCATGTAGACGCGTTCTGCGCCGGTTGCCATGCCGCCCATCAGGGCAAGATAACCGCAGTAATGTCCCATCACTTCGACGACGAACACGCGCCTGGTTGCCACCGCCGATTGTTTGATCTTATCCACCGCATCGGTGATGCTGTTCAGGGCGGTGTCGGCGCCAATGCTAAACTCGGAGCCGGGCAGGTTGTTGTTGATCGAGGCGGGCAGGCAGATCATGGGAATGTTGAAACTGGGGAAATTCCCGCGTTCTTTCAATAGAATAAAAGCAGACTCATATGCGTTCCAGCCGCCGATGATCAATAGTGCGTCTATGCGGCGGTCTTCGATCACGCGCGCAATGGCGTACAAGTCTCGTCCTTTGGGAACCCGGCGCGTGGTTCCTAACACGGAGCCCCCGCTCGAAGCCCAGCCGTTTACGCTCATCCAGTTCATTTCCATGACGTCATTTTCGATTAACCCTTCAAACCCATTGCGGACGCCAAGCATCGTGTGTCCTGCGTCCAGTCCGAGGCGGATCGCGGCGCGCCCTGCCGTGTTCATGCCGGGGGCTGGCGCGCCGGCGTTCATCACCGCAATCCGGAATCGTTTCTTGGAAGGGTCCACCGGACGCGGCAGGGCGCGTACCATCGTCTTAAAGGTGTTGAACGCATCTTTGAAGGAAGAACTGCGCAAGGACATGGCGCGTTCGTAATCCCCGGCGCTGATGGCTTCTGCCACTGCTTGTGTTTTTTTTACGCTTTCCATCATGGGCAGGCGTGTCATTCGGTTGTTACGGATGCCGATCACGACCGGTTCATCCTCTGGTTTGGCAGAGAGGATGGAGTTGACCGCTTCATACCCCATGAGTGTGCTTAAGTTTCGGTCAAAGGCGCTTGGGCGCCCGCCGCGTTGGACGTGTCCCAACACGGTCACGCGCACTTCTTCATTGAGTTTTTCTTCGAGGGCATGCGCTACATCGCTACTGCCGATGTAATTGCCATTGCGGTCGCGGGCGCCCTCAGCGAGGATCACGATACTATCGCGCCGCCCCGCCTTGCGTCCGGCTTTGAGGCGTTCGGCAAGCACATCCTGCCAGTTCTCCACATCCGGCGGCGCTTCGGGAATCAATACCCAGTCTGCTCCCGTTGCCAGCGCGCCCATCAAAGCCAGGTAGCCGCAGTTGCGTCCCATCACTTTGACTACGAACGTACGTTGATGACTGGCGGCGGTGCTGGTGATGGCATCCACCGCTTCTGTGATGCGATGTAGGGCCGAGTCGGCGCCGATGGTCATGTCGGTGCCGGAGAAGTCATTGTCAATTGAACCGACCAACCCTACAATCGAGAAGTTCGGATATTCTGCCGCTTCTTCTACAGTGATCTCTTTGGCTGCCAGCAGTTCCTGCATCAGCTCGGGCCATTCCTGCCGGAAGAGATTTGCGCCGGTCAGCGACCCATCGCCGCCAATAACGATCAGACCGTCGATGCCCGCTTTGATGAGATTCTTTGCTGCGCGCCTGCGGCCTTCGCGCGTGCGGAAGGCTTCGCAGCGCGCCGACCCGATCACTGTTCCGCCCAGTTGAAGAATTCCCCCGACCGAATCCCAATCCATCTTGCGGATGTATTCGCCGTCATCCACCAGCCCCTGATAGCCTTCATAAATTGCGTACACGTCCACGCCGCGATCTAACGCTGTGCGCACCACGGCCCGCACGGCAGCATTCATCCCTTGCGCATCGCCGCCGCTGGTTAAGATTCCTATTCGTTTTGTCATGTTGCATCCTGCTCGATAAATTTTTCTTGATGACGATTCTACTGCAATTGGGTTAACGAATGGATTAACGAGCCTGCCAGTCAAATGCCACATGTTTGGTTTATTTCCTTGTTTCTCCATTTCTCATTTTCAAAACTATTCTCTTCAACAAGGTTGCGCCAGTTGGGGCAAGCCTTTACAATTCCCGCATGCCTTCCACCTTGCCGATTCTCCGTTCACGGCGCGAGCGCAGGCTCGAAAAGCAAAAGCGCAATGAAAACCGCGCGCGCGGCGCGATCCTGAGCGGCGGGCTTGTCCTCTCGCTGCTGCTTGGTGTGCTTATCATCCTCGGCGCGTTCACCTATGCCGATGTGACCCACAGCCTGCCTTCGACCGAAATCCTTCCGCGCCTGCTCAACCCGCCGGATGGGCTTTTGCTCCAACCCACACGCGTGTACGACCGCACAGGCTTGCAGCGGCTTGTCACCTTTGCAACGAGCGAATCGCCGCGCCGCTACATTCCCATCAGTGAACAGAATGCGCAGCACATCCCCGCAGAATTGGTGAAGGCGGTCATCGCCGCCGCCGACCCAGGTTTTGAAAAACATTCAGGCTATTCATTGGAAGGCTTGAATAACCTCAACCTTCATCCCACTATCGCGCAAAAACTCATCAATGATCTCGTGCTTTACAACGAGCCGCCCTCGCTCACACGCGCCATCCGTGAACGATTGCTTGCCGCGCAGATCACTGCGCAGTATGGGCGCGCGCAGATCGTGGAGTGGTATCTCAACAGCGTTGATTTTGGCAACCATGCCTACGGCATCGCCGCCGCTGCGCAGTTGTATTTTGGCAAGCCTGCCGACGAACTGACTCTCGCCGAGTGTGCCATCCTTGCGGCAGTCAGCGAGACTCCCGCGCTCAACCCGCTGGATGCGCCGCAGGTGGCAATTCAACGCGGGCGCGAACTGCTTTATGTGATGCAAAACCTTGGGCTGATCTCTCCTGAACAAGCCGCTCAGTCGCTGCAAGAGACGCCTGCCTTCCAAACAACGCGTCCGACTCCGCCGGAAGTTGCCCCGGCTTTCTTGAATCTTCTCCTCGCCCAAATCGATTCGCAGATTCCGCGCGAGCGAGTCGAGCGCGGCGGAATCATTGTCATCTCTACGCTGGATTATGATTTGCAAAAGAACGCCTCGTGTGTGACGGAAGTGTACGCCGCGCGCTTGGCGGGTTTGCCCGAACCCAACCAAGCCTGTGATGCGGCGCGGTTATTGCCGTCTCTGCCGCCTGCTGTCACCTTGGCAGATTCATCTGCCAGTGCCGTCATCCTCGACCCGCAAACGGGACAGGTGTTAGCCATGGTCGGTGAAACCGTTCAAGGCGTGGAAACGCCCCTGGTCAGCGCGCACAGGCCCGGGTCCAGTATGGATGCGTTTGTCTATCTGACAGGATTCACCCGCGGGTTGAGTCCGGCCACTTTAATGTGGGACATTCCCGGCGGAGAATCCATCCAAAACTTTGACGGCGAATATCACGGCGCGATGCGTTTAAGAATGGCGCTGGCAAATGATTATCAAGTTCCGATGGAAATTTTGAAAACACAAATGGGTATTGAGAACGTGACGAAGATTGCCTCATCGTTTGGGTTGGATATTAATAACGAAGCGACCATGCTCGACCTGGCCAGCGCCTACGGCGCGTTTGGCGCGCAGGGCGTGAAATTTGGCCAATATATCCATGATGATTTTTCTGCTTCGACCATCTTGCGTGTGGAAGGCGCGGACCGCGGCGTGATGTTGGATTGGTCGCTGCCTCAGGCGCAGACTGTCGTCACGCCTGCGATGTCATATTTGATCGCGCATGTGTTGAGCGATGAGCCTGCGCGCTGGGATACATGGGGCAGGCAGAATGCGCTGGAGATTGGCAGACCGGCCGGCGTGAAGCCCGGGCAGACATCGGATGGAAAAGATGCGTGGGTGATCGGTTTTACTCCGTATGTTTCGGTGGCAGCATGGACAGGCCTGCGTGGTGAAAATGATTCGATCACGCCGAGATTTCCAGCGGTGTTGTGGAATGCGTTGATGCGAACGGCATCTGCAAATCAGCCTGCCGATGGCTGGTCTGCCCCGCAGGGAATCACATCCATGACGGTTTGCGATCCATCGGGTATGCTGCCAACGCGTGCATGTCCAAATTTGGTAACGGAAGTTTTTTTGAACGGCAGTGAACCGACCCAGGCAGACAATTTATTTCGCGAGTTTGCCATCAACCGCGAGACAGGTCTGCTCGCCACGGTGTTCACTCCGCCTGAATTGATCGATACTCGTGTGTATATGCTCATCCCCGAAGAAGCGCGTGAATGGGCGTTGAGCGAAGGCATGGACATTCCGCCCACATCCTATGATGCCATACAGGCGCCGCCGGTAAAGCCATTTGCAAACATTACCGCTCCGAAATTGTTTGCAGAGGTGGATGGCAGAGTGCTCATTCTCGGCGCAGCAACGGGGGATGATTTTATGTATTATCGCGTGCAGGTTGGGAAAGGCTTAAACCCGCAGGAGTGGATTCAACTCGGCGAAGATCATTTTACGCCTGTGGACGGAGGTTTATTGGCAGAATGGGATACAACTGGATTGGACGGTCTGTATGCCATTCAATTAATTGTGGTGCGGACGGATCAGCGGGTGGATACGGCGGTCATTCAGGTGACTGTCAAGTAATTTCAAAATAAGAACGCGAGAATGTGAAGATGTTTCTCTTTTACGGATTGGGATTGAATGGAGAAAGCCCCGGCACAACCTGGGGCTTTCTCATTATTTAACTCACCTTACGCGCCATGGGCAAACCTGTGCCTGTTGACCGCGGACGGCTGACCACCGCGCTTGCTTACAAGGCAGCCGTCCGCGGTCGGCAGTCAAAATTACCTTGAAACCCAACCACAGAGTTACAACTACGTAAGGTGACTTATTTAATTCTGATTACTTCTTTTTCTTTGCCTTAACAGCCTTTTTGACTGGCGCTTTCTTCACAGGCTTTTTTGCAACAGGTTTCGCCTTTTTTGCAGCAGGTTTGTTGGTTTTCATGGGTTTGGCAACCGGCAGCTTTTCCAACTCGCTTACCAGATTCTCCAGCACATCGAAACCGCCCTGCCAGAATTTCGGGTCGCGGATGTTGATGCCCGCTTCGCTCAAAATGCGTTCCGGCGCTTCGGAACCGCCCGCGGAGAGGATCTTGAGATACTTCGGCTTGAAGGATTCACCTTCTGCTTTGAACTGCTGATACAAAGCCAGCACCAGCAATTGACCGAAGGCATAGGCATACACATAAAACGGGACTTGATAGATATGTGGAATGCCAACCCATTCCCACTTAAACTCATCGCTCACGTCAAGCGCATCGCCGAATTGTTCTTTGAGGTTTTCAAGGTAGGCGGCGCTCAGGTCATCCACCGAGGCGTTCTTTTGCACCATTTCATGCGCGGTCTTCTCAAACAACGCAAAGAAGGATTGACGCATGATGGTGGCGTATGCGTCATCCATTTGTTTGAAGAGAATGTCGCGGCGCACGGTTTCGTCGGTTTCTTCGGCGAGCAGTTTGTCGATCAGGATCATTTCCGCAAAAGTGGAAGCGGTCTCAGCCAGTGGCAGCGATGAATGGAAGGTGAACACGCTGTGATGCGACGCCAGCATGGCATGCATGGCATGGCCAAGCTCATGCGCCAGGGTCGCCACTTCGCGTCCCGTACCCTGATAATTGACCAACACAAACGGAGTCATATCTGGCAGGACAGACCAGCAGAATGCGCCGCCGCGTTTGCCCTTGCGAATTTCACTGTCAATTCGTTTCTCGTCAAAGACACGTTTGGCAAGTTCCGCCACTTTGGGATCAAAGCCGTTGAAGGCATCCAACACCATGTTGACGGCCGCGTCCCATTCATAGGTCTTCTTCGAGGCGGCGATAGGGGCGTAGATATCATAGCGGCGCATCTTCTTCATGCCGAGATGCTTCGCCTTCATCTTGAAATAGCGTTGGAAGATGCTCACATTCTTGCGAGCCACCGAGAGCAAGGACTCCACCGCTTCATCGGGGACGTCATTGTTCAGGTTGCGCGGCGCAATGGCATTTTTGAATTTGCGCAAGTTGACATTTTCATTGTGCCAATCGCGCAAAATTGTCTGATAGATCTGCCCAAGGATGGGACCATCCTCCGCATAGACTTTGAATTGTGATTGATAGCTCGCGGCGCGCACCGCCGGGTCGGCGCTGTAACGGTACGAGAACAACTCCGCCGCGGTCATTTCCTTTTCTTTGCCATCCACCTGCATCTTAAACACATAGCGGTTCGTGATGGAGTCGTACAAATTGCCGAGCGCGCTCACGCCGGTCACGTTCTTGAGGTTGATAATCTTCTCTTCGGGT
The DNA here is from genome assembly GCA_013388795.1 of Chloroflexota bacterium. GTDB lineage: Bacteria > Chloroflexota > Anaerolineae > Anaerolineales > Villigracilaceae > Villigracilis. The sequence goes on from JACAEP010000128.1 coordinate 16,719, forward strand.
TCGCTCAAGGTGTGCGGCTTGAAGTTGCGCATCGCTTCGAGATAATAACGATAATCTCCCGAAGCATCCATGAGCCGCTTGGCATTCGTTTCATCCAAATCCTTCCACCACAGGCTGAAGAACAGGGTGCGGTTCTCGATCTCCGCTAAAAATTGCATGGCGCGCGCCTGCAGCGCCTGCGCTTTCTGGTCCTGCGTATCAGCGGTAAAAGACAAACCTGCAAATGAATACAACTTGTTGCCAATGCGCGTCATCGACTCGCTGGCTTTCAACACGTCCACGAACTGTTCGGCAGGCATATCAGGCGCAAGTTGATTTCGTGCGCCTTCAAAAGCGGCAACCTGCTCTTCGATCATATTGAACGCTTTTTGCAGTTCCGGGCTGTCGTAGTCGGGATAAAGTACAGAAAGGTCCCACTTGGAAAGTTTATACTCCATGACATCTCCTTTTTATTTTTTCGTCATTGCGAGGGCGCTCTTGTTCTTTGCGCAAAGCAATCCCATATTGTGACGGAGATTGCTTGGTCGCAACGAACGCTCCCCGCGCTGACAAGTCTTTACAAACTGGACCGCACGTGCATGATATCGCCGTCCTTGACGATATATTCCTTGCCTTCGAGGCGGAACTTACCCTTTGCCTTCGCCTCATTCATCGACCCAAGGCTGACCAGGTCCTCATAAGCCACCACCTCGGCGCGAACGAATCCACGCGAAAGATCGGTGTGAATTTCTCCAGCCGCTTCTTGCGCCGTCGCCCCGCGATGGGTGACCCACGCCCGCACTTCATCTTCGCCAACGGTGAAGAAGGTCAATTCTTGTAACAATTCATACGACAGGTTGATCATGCGGTTCAGGCTCAATTCCTTGATGCCATATTCTTCCATGAATACAGCCGCATCTTCGGCAGAGAGCTGGGCGATTTCCATTTCGAGTTTACCCATGAGCGCCACAGACGGATGATCCAACCCGCTCGCATCCGGCGCGGACTGACCTTCGCCGAGGTTGAACACGGTGAGCAGAGGTTTACGAGTCAACAAGCCAAAGCTGGAGAGTTCCTTCTCCTCTTCGGCGGCGTATGCAAGGCCGCGTAATGGTTTGTTATCTGAAAGCGCCTTGTGCATTTTCTCAAACAACTCAGTATGGCGCGCATTGAGGGTTTTATCTGTGCCGCCTTTTTTGCGTTCTTCGGTGAGACGTTCCAGCTTACGCTCGACGGCAATGAGATCGTTCAACAGCAGTTCGCTGGTCATCATATCCACATCGCGCAAGGGATTGACGCTTCCGTTCGGGTGGGCCACATTATCGTTCTCAAAAGCGCGGACAACGAGAATAAGCGCATCCATCTGGTTGAGGTGGTTTAGCAGCGGACCAGAAATGCCGGTCCTGGCAGAACCGCTGTCCAAACCGGCAATATCGGCGTATGTCACTTTGGAGTAGATCGTCTTGCGCGGCTTGAACATTTTCGAGAGGGTGTCCACGCGCGGGTCGGGCACATCCACTACGGCTTGGTGAACCTCCATGCGCCCGGCAGAGGCGTGGGTAGGGGCATTTCCACGGGTGAGGGCGTTAAAGATCGTTGTTTTTCCAGATTGGGGCAGTCCAATAATTCCTAGCTTCATCTTGACCTTATCATTGGGAGTGGTATACTTGCGTTCGCTCGTGAGCCGAAGTGGCGGAATAGGCAGACGCGCACGACTCAAAATCGTGTTCCCTTCGGGAATGAGGGTTCGATTCCCTCCTTCGGCACAGCGATTATACCTTAGGTACGGCAGCGTGCCTGGCAGCGTCCTCCAGCAGTGGAGGACGTTTGATTTTTATATATTCCCCCCTGCGCACGGTTGACCTTGCCGGGCCGGAACTGTAGAATGAGCGACGACAGATTTGCCATTCGGCGCGTGCTGCGCGTAAACCCACCGACGGTTCATAAAGGAGAAACCGCCATGAAACTATCACTCTTCTTCATATTGTTTGATCTTCTCATCCTGCTGGCATACCCGATTGTGTATGTCATTCACCGCCTTCGCAGGATGAAGGGTATCAAGTAAAATCATACTGTCGCACGAAAATCCCAGTTGTACCAGGAGGCTTTTTTATGCCGTCGTACAATGAAGTCCTGGCTGTTATTCTGGGGGGAGGGCGTGGAGCGCGTCTGTACCCGCTCACGCAAATGAGGTCTAAACCAGCGGTGCCCATTGCCGGAAAGTACCGTCTCATTGACATCCCCATCAGCAATTGCATCAACTCCGAGATCTTCCGTATTGCAATCTTGACCCAGTTTAACTCGGTGTCCCTGCATCGTCACATCACCCGCACCTACAATTTCGACTCTTTCCATCAGGGCTTTGTGCAGATTTGGGCGGCGGAACAGACGATGGAAAGCGCCGACTGGTATCAAGGCACGGCAGATGCCGTCCGCAAGCAGATGATGGAGATTCAAGCGACAGGCGCCAAGTATGTGCTCATCCTTGCTGGCGACCATCTCTATCGCATGGATTATCGCGCCATGGCCGAGTATCACTGGGAAAATAAGGCAGATATCACCGTCGCCGTGCAGCCGGTTGCGAAGGATGAAGCCAGCCGCTTCGGCGTCTTGAAGCGCGAGTCGGGTGGACGCATCTTGGATTTTTATGAAAAGCCCAAAGATCCGGAAACTCAAAAACGCTTTGTCAGTCGGGCCGACCCCCAACGCCCGTTTTTAGGCTCGATGGGCATTTACATGTTTAATACCAAGGTGTTGACGGATTTCATCGACAATTTTCCCGATTACGACGATTTTGGCGGCGACATCATTCCACAGGCGATTAAGACCCACAAGGTCTTCGGCTTCGATTTTGACAGCTACTGGCAGGATATTGGAACCATCCGCTCGTTCTATGAGACGAACTTGATGTTGACTTCTTCAAAATCGCCTTTTGATTTTTACGATGCGAAACTGCCCATTTACACCGATACGCGCTTTTTACCCGCATCCATCGTGGAGGAGTGCAGCTTAAAGGAAGTATTGATCGCGGAGGGCTGCCGTGTCTTGCGATCCGATATTTCTCATTCCATTCTTGGCATTCGCAGCCAGATCGCGGCGGGATGTGTGATCAAAGACAGCATTGTAATGGGCTCAGATTATTTTGAGCGCGATTTCGGCAGCCTGCCGATCGGTATCGGCGCGAACTGTCATATCGAAGGCGCCATTCTCGACAAAAACGTGCGGATTGGTGAAAATGTCACCATTCGCCCATTCCCGCGCAACACCGACTTGGATCACCAAAAATGGTATGTGCGCGATGGCATCGTCATCCTGCCCAAGGATGTGGAAATTCTGCCCGGAATGGTCATTGCGCCATAGAGAGAATGTGCGGAACACGAACTCACCCCTTTGCGGGTGAGTTTTTTATATATGAATGCATTGATCTTTGTATATGACGAAACCATTTCGCCCAGGCTGTATGTCAAAGACACCCTTGAAATTATGCTATACTCGCAATACCTATGAAGTCGACGCGCGAATTTTGGCGACATTGGGCTGAGTCCTTGCGCCGCTATCAACTTCACGAACTGGCCGCCTCGCTCCTTGAAGCAGGGAGCCCGCTTACCCTGCTTGGCGCGCAGGCGCTTTATTTTGGCGGCGGGTTTATCCAAAACGAATCGCTCGATGCGCTTGCCCGCCTGCTGGAAGATGAAGCGGAAACCCGCGCCTTTGCCGACTTTCTGATTTGCGATGGAATGACCTCATGAGCGAGCTTTTCATCCTTTTTCTGGCTGCCATTCTTTTGGGCGGCATCACAGTTTGGAAGCGCCGTTTTCCGGCAAGTTTGCGGGAAATTCCCGCCTTCCAGCGGCTTTCACGCGCGCTTGGCTTGAGCATCGAAGACGGCAAACGCCTGCATATCTCGCTTGGAAGTGGAAACCTGTTCGATGCCCGAGGCGGATCGGCTTTGGCCGCGCTCGCTTTGTTGCAAAGGATCGCCGAACGCACTTCTGTGAGTGACATGCCTTCCGTCGCCTCAGCTGGCAACCCGACACTTGGTCTGTTGACCCAGGATACGATCCAGTCTGGATACAAAACCGCAGGGGTGGAAGAAGCCTATGTCCACACCATGGGGCGCATCACCGGGCTGACGCCGTTCAGTTATGCGGCTGGCGCCATGCACATCGCCCGCAATGAAAGCGTTTCCACCAATATCATGATCGGTCACTTTGGACCGGAAGCAGGCTTGATCACAGATTTAGCCGACCGCGCAGATATTCCCGTGGTTGGCGCAAGCGACGACCTCGCAGGACAATCTGTGTTGTTTACCAGCACACAAGAACCTTTGATTGGCGAAGAACTTTTTGCCGCAGGCGCTTACCTCAATTCAGACCCTATTCACGCCGCAAGCCTCACCGTGCAGGATATTTTTCGCTGGTTGATCATTTTGTTCCTCCTGGCTGGCGCTGCGGCAAAATTTTTGGGGGTGATCTAATGCGTATCCTGACCACCACCATTGCCATTGCTGTTGGTTTGCTCGTCCTGCTGGGATATTTCTTCCCGCAGGCGTCGGTATTTCAACTAATTCTGCTCGATTGGGCGATCCTCTTTTCAGGGGTAGCGGCATGGGTTGGTATTTTCAATCTTGTCATGGTCCATGCCGACAAGGTGCGCCGAAACGCAAAAGACAGCGTTTACAGCGCCATCCTTATTCTGGGATTGCTGGTTACGTTCACCTTTGGACTCATCCTCAAACCACAGCACCCCTACATGCAAGCCTTTATCTTAAACGGCATCATCATCCCGGTCGAAGCCGCCTTGTTGGGCGTGCTTACTGTGACGTTATTGTATGCCGCCATCCGCCTCCTGCGCCGCCGCAGCGATGTGATGGCGATCGTCTTCATTTTTACAGCCGCCATCATCTTCCTCGGTTCGGTTACGCTGCCTTTGGGTGATATTCCGATCCTTGGTACCCTGATCCGTCCGTGGGTTTCGCAAATTTGGGCATTGGGCGGAGCGCGCGGAATCTTAATTGGCGTGGCGCTTGGCGCCCTCACGACAGGACTGCGCGCGCTCTTTGGGGTTGATCGACCCTATGGGGGAGCATAATGACAGATATGATCACATGTCCTCTATGCGGCATCGAAAACCCGCCTGGACAAAAAATTTGTATTCGCTGTCAGACCCCGCTCTCAATGGACGCATCTTTCCAGCCCGGTCAGGCTCCCAACCGAAAAGACACAGGCGAGCTGGAACCGCTCCTGCCACAATGGTTAAGGGAAGCGCGTGAGATCGCGCGCGAATCAGAAACAAATAAACCGCCCGAACCGCACACGCCGCTTTCGCCTTCCGCCTCAAACATGGACTTGTTGGCGGGTTTGCAATCTCAGTCAGGAGATGAGGCTGAAGAGGAAATTCCCGACTGGCTTGCCAGCATCACCGGCACAGCCGCACCCAAGCCGAAACCCGAAGAAACAGAAACCGGCGAAGTCCGCTGGGTGGAAGCCGGAAAACGCGCTGACTTTCAACAAACCGAAACTGGTAATGACGAAATGCCGCCCTGGCTGGCTGGAATTCAGCCCGCCTCTGCCGGTGCAGAGGACAAAGATGAACTAAGCGATTGGTTCCGAAAATCGGGCGAAGAAGCCGTCACCTTCGAGACGCCTTCTTCACAACCCTCTGCTGATGGTTCGCCTTTTTCTCCTCTGGCCTCTTCGCCAGATGACACCCCCGATTGGCTCAAACAAATGTCCGCTGATGCGGGTGAAAAACAACCAGAACAACCGGTTGCTGCTCCATTTGAGTCCTCCGATTGGTTCAGCCAGCCTTCCGAGCCGCGGTCCTCCCAGTCCCTCGATTTTTCATCTGAGACACCCGATTGGTTGAAACAAATCCAAACGGATGCCAACGCTGCGCCTTCGTCGCAGGCTATTGGGTCAGAGCGTGAGATACCGGGATGGCTAGGGCAGGAAGTTCCAGCCGATTCCAATATTCCGGCGCAGCCCCCCGCCTCCGAACCTTTGAGCGAAACGCCAGATTGGCTGGCAGGTTTGGTCGCCGAGTCGGCTTCTGTTGCTGAAGCCGCTCCGGCTGAGTCTGAAGCGCTTGTGTCCGAGGATGAAGTTCCCTCCTGGCTAAAGCCAGAATCGGATAAATCCTCCAACAACGTTACACCGTCCTGGCTGCAAAGTGAAAGCAATACGGCGGAACAACCTCAGGCAAGCGGCGAATTGTTTAACGACCTGCCCGATTGGTTGAAATCTGCCGCGCCGCCACCTTCACCATTGGATAAACCGGAAAAAGCGGCTGAAATGCCCCCTGCGGAACCCGCCAAGGCCATGCCGTTTGAAACGGTCCCGGCGTTTGCAGAGGGCGACTTGCCTGCCGGGGGCAATGCCTTCCTCACCGAAATGCCCGACTGGCTTTCAAATGCCATAGAAACTCCGCTTTCTGCTGGCATTGTGCCGGAACCGATTACAAGTTCCGACGCGCTTGCGCCGAACGTGTTGCCTTCATGGGTGGAAGCCATGCGCCCCTCCGATCAGGGCATGGCAAACATTCTAGCGACGGCAAACGACCAACCCTTGGAATCTCAAGGCGCGTTGGCTGGCTTGCAGGGCGTATTACCTGCCGGCGTTGGGTTTACCCCCACCAGCAAGCCAAAAGCATATTCCATCAAAATCAATACCAGTGAAGAGCAGTTAAAACACGCCGCAATTCTCGAACAAATCCTGGCCGCAGAAACCGCGCCTGTTACGATCTCTTCAGAAAAATCATTAGGCGCTTCCCGCATCCTGCGCTGGGCGCTGGCTTTCATCCTTTTGGCGGTTGCATTTGGCACAGCCTTTATACGCAGCCCGTTCTTCTCTACGCCGGTGGCAATTCCCAACGAACTGAACTATGCAGTTGCTGTTGCGCAAGCCATCCCGGCAGATGCGCCTGTGCTTGTGGCGGTGGATTATGAACCCTCTCGCGCCGGGGAAATGGAAGCCGCTGCCGCCCCCCTGTTGGACAACCTGTTACTGATCAAACACCCGCGCCTGACCTTTGTTGCCAGCAATGAAGCAGGCTCGATCCTTGCAGAACGCCTCATCGCTGGACCTCTGGCTGTTCACAACTACCAAAGCGGAGTCACCTACTTGAACCTAGGCTACCTGCCCGGCGGGCAATTGGGCATCCGTGCGTTTGCTCAAAACCCGTCAGCCACTGCTCCGTTGGATATCAACGGGCAAACCGGATGGGCATCTGCGCCGCTGCAAGGCGTAACTTCCCTGAGCGAGTTTGCCGCCATCCTGCTCATTACCGATACTGCCAATGCCGCCCGCGCCTGGATCGAACAGACTCAATCGGTGCGGGGGGGCATTCCCATCCTGGTGGTTTCCAGCGCGCAATCTACGCCCATGATCCAACCGTATTATGAATCTGGACAGGTGAATGGCATTGTCTCTGGTTTATATGGCGGCGCGCTTTACGAACAACGTTTCAACAATGGACGTCCGGGTACTGCGCGAGCATATTGGGACGCCTACAGCGTTGGCATGCTGGCTGCCGCGGTTTTCTTGCTGGGCGGCGGCTTGATCAATCTTGGGCTGGGTCTGCGCGACCGTTCTGCCGGAAAAGCGGGAAAATAATATGCCTGTTTCCCTCGACCTCATCACCGGCGCATTGAGTTTCTTATTCACCATCCTCATTCTCAGTTATTTGATCGGGGATAATCCGCTTTTCAAAATCGCCGTTTATTTGTTCGTGGGCGTGGCTTCGGGATATGTTGCTGTGGTGATCTTTTGGCAGGCGCTTTATCCGAAACTTTTCCTGCCGCTGTGGCAGGTTGCACTCACCGCAGATATCAACCGTGGGCTTTTCCTGCTTGCGCCCCTGTTAGGCTCGCTTTTGCTATTGTTCAAATTATTTCCCGGTTCTTCAGGGGCTGCACGGATCGTGATGGCGTTCCTGGTTGGGGCTGGGGCTGCTGTGACGATTGCCGGGGCGTTATCCGGCACTCTGATCCCCCAGGTGAATGCCACCATCAACTTCTTCGACATGCGCTCTGCTGCGGCACGAAACATCAGCGCCTTTGAAGCGCTCGGTAATGGCGCCATCCTGCTTTTGGGGCTGGTCACCTCGCTGGCATACTTTCACTTCGGCGCGCGACAGAGGCCGGATGGCTCTGCAAAACGTTTTGGCTTGATCGAATGGATCGCATGGCTTGGGCGTATATTCATTGGCATCACCCTGGGTGTGATCTTTGCCGGCGTATACGCCGCCGCGCTGACCGCCCTGATCGAACGCATCTCTTCGCTTGTTAACTTCATCCGCGTATTATTTGGAATTCCCTAGGTCTTATGCCCACTTCATTGGTCACTGGTAACTCCCTGCTTGCCATCGACGTTGGCGCGGCAAATACGCGCGCTGTGCTTTTCGATGTGATCGAAGGTGAATATCGCTTTGTAGCAGCGGGTGTTGCGCCCAGTACAGCCGAGGCTCCCTTCAAAGATGTGTTGGAAGGGGCGCGCAATGCCATTCAAACCCTGCAGAACATTCTTAAGAAAAATCTGCTGGATGGATCGCGCAACCTCATTACCCCAGGCCAGCCAGACGGATCCGGCGTGGATGCGCTGGTAGTCACCCTCTCTGCAGGTTCAGCGGTCAGAACCCTCGTTGTAGGACTTCTCAAAGATGTTTCGCTTGAAAGCGCCCGCCGTCTCACTGAGTCGACCTATGCCCGTATTGTCGATACCATCAGCCTCGGAGATGCGCGCAAGCCTGAGCAGAAAATTGACAGCATCCTGCGCACCCGCCCCGAGATGGTCATCATAGCCGGCGGCACGAATGGAGGCGCTTCACGCTCGATTCAGCGGCTGCTCGAAACCATCGGGCTTGCCAGCTACCTTATGCCGGATGAAAAACGCCCAGCCTTTCTTTTTGCAGGCAATAACAAACTGGTTGATGAATTCAAATCGCTCATTGGTTCGCTTTCATCCACTTTGCATTTCAGCCCGAATATCCGCCCTTCTCTTGAAACGGAAGATATTGACCCTGCCGAGTTGGAACTGGCGCAGATGTTCATTACCATCCGCAAGAAACAACTCAAAGGATTGGACGCGCTCGACCAATGGGCGGGCGGTCATACCTTGCCCACCGCCTACGCCACCGGGCGTATGGTGCGCTTCCTTTCAAAAGTCTACGGCTCACAAAAGGGGTTGTTGAGCGTGGATTTGGGCGCTTCTTCGGCAGTGATCGCCGCAGGGTTCAAGAACAAGTCTGTGTTGAAGGCATTCCCGCAATTCGGTCTTGGGGAGAACCTGCCAAGTTTGCTTAACCACGCCAAGCTCGAAGATATTTTACGCTGGTCTTCGCTCGATATTCCTGCCAGCGTGATCCTTGATTATTTGCACCAGAAATCATTCCACCCTTCTGCAATCCCGGCAACTGCTGAAGAATTTGTTATTGCACAATCGGTTGCAAAGCAGGCTTTGTATCTTGCCATGCAAACCGCCCGCTGCGATTTCCCAAGGGAGGCTGCCTTCATTAAGCCGACTCTTGCCCCGCTCTTTGATCCCATCATTGCAGGCGGCGCCGCCCTCAGTGACGCCTCGCGCCCCGGTCAGAGCCTATACCTGTTGCTCGACTCGGTGCAACCCGTGGGCATTACCACAGTCATTCTTGACCAGAACAACCTCATGCCCATGCTTGGCGCCGCCGCCACGCAAAACAACATCCTGCCGGTGCAAGTTCTTGAAACGGGAGCATTTCTCAGTGTGGGGACGGTCGTTTCTCCGGTTGTTTCAGCAAAATACGGCGCCTCGATCTTAAAAGCGAAAGTTACCTACGAGAGTGGCGCCGAAGCTGCCGTGGATTTGAAGTATGGCTTCCTTGAAACCCTTCCGCTTGGAAATGGCGAGGTGGGCAAACTTTCCATACAGGTTGCGCGCGGCGTGGACATTGGCTTTGGTCCTGGCCGCGGTGTTAAGGGAGTGTCCATTACAGGCGGAGCGTTGGGAGTTGTCTTCGATGGGCGTGGACGCCCGCTGGACCTGCCTTCGGACCCGGTCCGCCGGCGCGAACTTATCAAAAAATGGAACTGGTCGCTGGGAGGCGGATAACCCATGCTTGCGCCTGTGTATCATGTCAATGGTTTAACCACCATCATCCGCGAACGATTGCTGCCGGTTTCAGGGAATGTGCTTGCGCGTGTGCAACAAAAGGTGACAGCCTCAGAAGTGGTCGCAGAAACGCGCTGGGCGCGTGAACATGTCCTTTTGGATGTGGCGCGTGAGTTGGGTGTCTCCCCTGCGATGGCAGATAAACTCATTCAATGCAAGATGGATGATGAGTTGACCCAAGGCGCTGAGATCGCTTTGGGTCGCGGCCTCTTCCCGCGCTCAGTGCGCGCGCCGCGCGCCGGGCGGGTGGTGGTTGTCGGCGGAGGACAAGTCCTGTTGGAAGTAGGCGAGTCCAAGGTCGAGTTAAGAGCCGGTATTCCCGGAACGGTCATCCAGGTGATTCCGAATCGCGGTGTTGTCATCCAAACCTCCGGCGGCTTGATTCAAGGGATGTGGGGCAATGGCCGCACAGATGCCGGGACATTAGTGAGTTTGATGGATGCTCCAGACAGCATCCTCACCCCGGGACGCTTGGATGTCAGTTTGCGCGGCTTTATCATTCTGGGCGGCATGGTCAAAACGGCTGAGACCTTGCAGATGGCGGCTGACCTGCCAGCGCGCGGATTGATCCTTTCGAGTTTGAATCCTGCCTTGTTACCAAAGGCGCGTGAGTTGAAATTGCCGATCCTCCTTACGGATGGAATCGGTTCGCTGCCCATGAATTCCGCAGCCTATCGCCTGCTCAGCACAAACGCCAAACGGGATGTGGCTCTCAATGCGGAAGTCTATGACCGTTACACGGGTTCGCGCCCGGAGATCATCGTTCCCCTGCCGGTCACTTCTGAACAACCGCTTCCTGCTGAGTACATAACCTTTGCCCCCGGCGCGCAAGTGCGAATGCGCCGCCCGCCTGCAATGGGGATGATCGGTTCCATCGTTTCCATCAAACCCGGTTTGACCGTCCTGCCAAGTGGGCTGCGCGCTCAGGCAGCGGAAGTCAAACTCGAAAACAATGAGACGGTTCTCGCGCCCCTCATAAACCTGGAAGTTGTGGGATAATTATTTACATTGCTCGATAAAATTATCAGGAGAGTGCTTCATGTCTTTTCCAGAAACAAATTTTGACGATAATCTGTCCGATGACGGCCAACTGCCCGAAGAGTCTAATAACAATCGAACCTTCCTCATTGCAGCTGGGATCCTCGGCGGCATCATCCTGATTTCGATGGCCTGTCTCGTAGGGGTGTTTCTCTTTAATCAAAACAATAAGGCTCAGGTTGAATCTCAGAATGCCGCCATCACCCAGACGGTTCAAGCAAACAACAACTTCATCAACAACGCCTTGACCGCCACTGCCAATGCCGTCATTTTGCCCACCGCCACACAGCCGCCTACGGCTACTGCTGTTGTCGCGCTGGCTACTGCTACGAGTACGCTGGATCCAAATATCACGCCTGCCAGCGGCACAGTGGTGGCAGGCGGCACGCCCGCCGCGGCCACTGCCACCGTTGGCGCGGCATTGACCCAGGCCGCGGTGGCCCAGTTGACCATTGTCCCTACGACCACTGCCCTGCCCAATACCGGCTTTGCGGATGAAGTTGGCATTCCGGGCCTGCTGCTCATGGCGCTTGCCTTCATCATCGTGATCTTGATGGCGCGGCGTTTACGCTTCGCAACGACCCGATAATTGACCCTGCACCCAAAACAAAAACTCACCCTGAATACCGGGGTGAGTTTTGATTTAAGAGCGGCTTGAAAAAAATTAAACAACACTCTCTGCAACGGCCTTGCCGTACCCCAACAAAGCTTTAACCATTTCTTGAGTGCGCCCTTCCGCATACACGCGCAGAACAGGCTCTGTGCCTGACGGGCGGATTAACAGCCAGGAGTCATCTGCCATGATGTATTTCACGCCGTCGCGCTGGCTGATCTCGCCGACTTTTTGATCCCCAATCTCAGCTGGGGCATTCTTGGTGAGGAACTCGGTCATCTCCGCTTTTGCAACCGGGCGGCTCAAGCGCAGATCAACGCGCTCATAATAAGCCGGACCCACATCTGCAAGCAGGTCATCCACCAATTCGCCCAGCGACTTGGCGTAGGCGGCCAACATTTCCACAATAAGCAATCCCATAATGGGACCATCCCCTTCAGGAATGTGCCCCTTGAATGAAATCCCACCCGACTCTTCGCCGCCGATGAGCACATCTTCGTTCATCATGATATCGGCAATATGGTTAAAGCCCACCGGGGTTTCATGGATCTTGAAGCCGTAGCGTTTGGCAAGCCGATCCAGCATGCGGGTGGTGGATACGGTGCGTACGATGGAGCCGCTCATTCCACGCTTCTCAACCAGATATTTCAGCGCAAGCGCCATGATCTTATGCGGGTCTATGAAATTGCCGCGTTCATCCATAGCGCCAATACGATCCGCATCACCGTCGGTGACGATGCCGAAGTTGCCCAACCCCGAGCTGACTGCGCTTGACAAAGCGCCAAGATATTTTGCAATAGGTTCGGGGTGAACCCCGCCAAAGCCGGGGTTCATCTCACCGCGGATTTCATGCACTTCACAGCCAGCGCCCTGCAAAAAAGCTTTAATTACGCCGCGCCCTGAGCCATACATGGCATCTGCCACAAAGCGCTGGGGATTGTCCGCGATGACATCGGTGTTGATAAGTTTACGCAGGTGCTCGAAGTAGGCTGGCAATGGGTTGAATTTTTGGATCAACCCTGCCTCGCGCGCCTTCTGAAAGTCCATCAGGTTTGGTCCGCGCGCCTGCTCTTCGTTGTCGTTAATGTAGACTTCCACCCGGCGGCATTGCTCGGGCAATGCCGAGCCGCCAAAAGCGCCTTTCAACTTGACGCCATTGTAACGCGGCGCATTATGCGAAGCGGTGATCATGACACCGGCAATGGCGTTATTGTGTTTGACCGCGTAGGAAATGGCAGGCGTGGGCGAATCAGACTGTGCCAGCAGGACGCTGAATCCGTTTGCCGCCAGAACGCGCGCCACTTCACCCGCGAAACGGTCTGAAAGAAAGCGGGTGTCGTAGCCTATCACGATCTTTCTGGCATCGACACTTTCGGATTTATCCCAATGATCCGAAGCGACCGCATCTGCGATGGCTTGCGAAACCATGCGTAAATTGCTGAAGGTAAAACTATCTGAGATGACGGCGCGCCAGCCGTCGGTTCCAAAATGAATGGGCATTGATTTCTCCTCGGGTGTGGAACTGCATAAATAGGCGACAGTCACTTTGAATGTGACTGTCGCCTGATACTTAAGAAGTTAAGGGGTGACGGTCACGGTCACGATGGGGCTTGGAGTGAATGTCTCTTGCGGCCTGACGGTGGGGTCGAAGTCTGGCTCGGGTGTGGCATAGGCAATCACCGACTCTAACAGCCAGCCTTCGATGCGCTGCCCATTGACAATGGCAATGACCTTGACCCAGGTCACATTATTTACCAGTTGGAATTCTGAATAAGTTTCCACAATGGTGCCGTTGAGCAGGGTCATGATGTATGTGCCGCCGGGCGCGTCGCGCAGGTTTGCGCCGCCGCCTTCATTTGCAGAAACTTTTCCGTAAATCGGTTCTGGCTGGAGGGTGAGGGTGACGGTTGGGGTTTCGGTGGGCGGCAGTGTGATCTCCAGCGTCAGCGGGACGGGGCTTGGAGTTTTGGCAGGGGATGAAGTACGGGTGGCGGCGCCAGCCGTCCGCGTGGCGGAGGCTTGGGGGGCGACAGCCAGGTCAGATGTCGGGGAAAGAGGCGAAGGTTGAATCGCGTTGGTCGGTGTGGATGGAGTCACCGCCTCTGTTCCAGACGGAGAGCCTGATCCTGTCAAAACAAACAGGGTTGCGGCGAAGGCAAGCAGCGCAGCTCCGCTCAAGACAATGCCGCCAAAGGACGGACGCAGACGCAGCATGTATAGTGTGAGCAAACCAAGGATGCCTGTCAGGGCAAAGTGGGTGGAAAAGACTAACAGACCTTGCAGCCAGACATCTGGCAGGCCGGAGCCGATGCCAAATGCCGAAGCGCTGATGGGAAGGAAGAAAGCATAGGCGATTAACACGCTGGGCAGGAAGGGTTTATTCTCGGAGCGTGCGAAGGAGGCGACTAGTGTAATGGCGCCAATGGCGAAAACGACGATGCCTGGCAGCCACAAACGCGCATGGATGAAGACATTATTGAGCGTAATGGGCATGAAGAGCCGCGCGGTAAAGCCGGTCAGCAACCCGCCAAGAAAAACAAAGATGAGGCTGATGAGCAGCGCCATGAGCGTTTCAAACATGAACCGCAGCGAGCCGGAAAGCAGCGCAAGCAGAAAACCAACCCAGGGGGTCATCAGCGGCGCAACGAGGATGCCAAACAATAAGACGACTTGCGAGTCGAGCAGGAAGCCCAAGCCAAGGATTGCGCCGCATGCGAGGGAAAAGATAAATAGCTCGACAGATGGATGGGCGCGGCGAGCAAGCGAGGCGATCAGTTCTGCCTGCCCGGCAGGATCGGTGGGGATGTGCGAACGGCGGGTGGCGCGTCGTGTTCGGCGCGGCGGTTGGGGAATGGTGGGTTCCTGCTGCGGGTTTTCCGCTTGCTGGCTGGGTGCTTCAGACATATTACAATTATACCCAGCGCGGCTGAAAATTGCGCCCAAGAATTAGAGGCGCGTACTTTTCAGCCGCGGGCAGGGTTATTCAGGCGACATGCCGTTTTACGGCAGGATAAAATGTTGATAACGGATTACAATCTTGCGTAGACTTTATTGGAAATAAGGAAAAACGTCTCAATGGTTGGTATCTCCTCTTTTGTTTTCCTGGAACATATCCTGGGGATGGTTGTTTTCGATTATGCCTATTGTATGGTTTGATGTGTTGGAAAAAATCCAAAAAGGAAGCGCCCTATGAATGAGCCGCGCGTTTTTAAGAATTCCCCTGCCATCCTTGTGGTCATTGCCCTTGTATTCCTGATCTTAATGGGCGGAATTATATTTACCGCCAGTCTTGAGAATTCTTTTGTGGCGCTGCCCCTGGCGGCGTTTGGATTGTTTATCTTTGGTTTGATTTTTGTGGCAAACTCTGCCAAAGTGACCATTACGGATGAAGACATCACATCTCAGAATATTTTCGGTTCGCGCACTTTACGCTGGTCGGAAATTCATCGCGTATCGGGCAGGGGATATGAGATCAAATTGCATAATTACGACGGCGATGTCACGGTTCATCCCAGCTCGGGCTTGCCCGGTTACGAACAGATTGTGGATTTGATCGGCGTAAAGCGCCCCGATTTGTTTAGCCCGCAGGAGTATAGCGAATTTCGACGTGGTATTATGCCATTTATTTTGCTGGGGTTTGTGATGCTGTTTGTTTTAGGGGCGGCTGCCGCTGTTTTTGTGTTATGGATGAATGGCTCGGATGCTTCCATGCCCAGTTTAATGCCGCTGGCGGTGTTTATTGTCATTGCGCTGATCATTGGGCTTACCGCCTTATCCACTCCGCAGTCTCTCACATTGGGGGGACGTTCCCTTTTTCTGAAGTATTTATTCAGCAAGAAAACCATTCTTGCTGACGAGATCAGGTATGTGCAGTTTGGGTACACCCAAAGCCGAAATGGAAAGCATTACTATGTTGCTTTGAATTTAACGAATGGAAAGAATATCCGTTTATCGGGTTTGGGTGTCAGTATGCCGATTGCGTATTTGGTCCTGAAGAGTTGGCATCGCGGAAGCATGCATGGGCAGGCTGCAAATCAACAACAACCCAACATTGCGCCAAACTGGTCAGATCCTACATGGCGGTAGTGTAGTTTTGCGGCGGGAAAAATGCCTGTCAAAATTCGTCAGACAAATCCATGAAATTAACACGCATCTCTAACAAAGCGTTAACCGCGCCCCTGCTATAATACGCCCTGCCACTCCATAACGGCACAGGATGCCTGACACGCGAAACTCTGCGCGTGACACCCCGGAAAGGCAGGTCCATCATCATGATGCTTTTCAACTTCCCCCTCCACCCTTAAAACCCAAGCCGCGCTTGAATTTTTTCGCGTGCCACTTTCCACTTCCTATGACTTTTCACGCCACTTGACCTTTGGCGTTTCTGGAAACTTAACATTATGACTCAACATCGAATCACAGACGACCTCGAAGCCCTGTTGGATGTCCTTCCTTCAAACATCCGCCATGCGGTTGAGAAGGCAAATAACAGCGACAAACTGCTGGAGATTGTCATTGATCTGGGGCGCATTCCCACCGCGCGTTTTGTGGATGGTGAGATCGCCCTGCTGAATACCGAAATCACCCGCGCCGAGATTGACCACATCACCGAGCGTATCGGCACTTTCGATGCCGACAACCGCGCCGGCATGGAGCGCACGCTTCATCGCATCTCTGCCATCAAGAACCGTCGCAGCGCCATCGTTGGGCTCACCTGCCGTGTCGGACGCGCCGTATATGGCACGGTGGACATCATTCAAGACCTGATCGAATCGGGTAAATCCGTTTTGATTCTCGGTCGCCCCGGTGTGGGTAAGACCACGCTTCTGCGTGAAGCCGCCCGCATCCTCGCGGAAAATAAACGCGTGGTCATCGTCGATACCTCGAATGAAATCGGCGGCGATGGCGATGTGCCTCACCCGGCAGTGGGCAAGGCGCGCCGCATGCAAGTGCGCGAGCCGATGCTTCAGCATGAGGTCATGATCGAAGCCGTCGAGAATCACAACCCCGAAGTGATCGTCATTGACGAGATCGGACGCGAACTCGAAGCGCTTGCTGC
>JACAEP010000104.1 GCA_013388795.1 Chloroflexota bacterium
GAGCATGGCCAGCCATGACTGCGTTGCGAACGCGAGTTAACATATCGGCAATTGGATCAGTGAATGACATAATTTAACTCCACCCGGATTTACCAGGATGCCTTTACGACGCCGGGGATTTGACCCTTTAACGCCAGTTCGCGGAAACAAATGCGGCACAAACCAAAGCGGCGGATGTAACCGCGGGGGCGCCCGCATCGCTGGCAGCGATTGCGGACCTGCACCGCATGGCGGCGGCGCTGTTCACGATATTGCATACATTTCTTTGCCATACCTTAGGCTTCCTTCTTGCCGCTGAACGGCATTCCGAGCTGTCTTAGCAAAGCGCGGGCTTCTTCATCGTTTTTGGCAGTCGTCACGATTGTAATTTCCATGCCGCGCAATTTATCGATTTTGTCATACTCGATCTCTGGAAAGACCAGTTGGTCTTTCAGACCGAGCGTATAGTTTCCTCGCCCGTCGAAGGCGTTGGGAGAAATACCGCGGAAGTCGCGCACACGCGGCAGCGCAATATTCACGAGGCGGTCAAAGAACGCCCACATGCGCGGACCACGCAGGGTCACCTTGGCGCCAATCAAACGACCTTCTCGCAGCTTAAAGTTCGCAATACTTTTTCGGGCTTTGGTTTGTACAGGCTTCTGCCCGGTGATCGTAGTCAGGTCGGCTACCGCAGATTCAAGCGCCTTGGGGTTGTCCAATGCTTCGCCCAGACCAATGTTGACAACAATTTTTTCCAACCGCGGCACCTGCATCACATTCTTGAAACCGAACGACTTCAACAGCGCCGGGGCTACTTCCTTGCTATAACGTTCATGCATTTTATTCATGTTCTATCGCTCCGGGCCTTAGTCGATCATGGCCTTGCAGTTCTTGCAAATACGATGAGCGCCTTCTTCATCGCGCTGAACCGCAATACGCGTGGCTTCACTGCACTTCGGGCACACCAGCATCACGTTGGAAATATCCACAGGACCTTCAAACTGAATGCGTCCCGGGTTGATGTTACGCCTGCCCTGAGTCTGCACTTGTTTCTGGTGTTTGGTGCGGATGTTAACACCCTGCACCACGACACGCCGTTCACCAATAATGACATTGATGACCTCGCCGCGCTTGCCCTTATCCTCGAGACGGCCGCTGATCACTTCCACTGTATCGCCTTTTCGAATCTTTACTTTCATTCTTTGCTCCTACAGCACTTCCGGGGCCAGCGACACGATCTTCATATACCCCATATCGCGCAATTCGCGCGCTACAGGTCCAAAGATACGCGTGCCCCTTGGGTTTTCGCCATCCGCATCCAAAATAACAGCGGCGTTATCATCAAAGCGGATGTACGAGCCGTCTTCGCGGCGCCATTCTTTGGTGCAGCGTACGATCACGGCTTTCACAACTTCACTCTTTTTCACAGAGCCTTGCGGCGCGGCGGCCTTCACCGTTGCCACCACCACGTCACCGATACTGCCATATTTTCGCTTGGAACCGCCCATCACATGAATGACAAGCAATTCACGAGCGCCAGTGTTATCGGCAACCTTCAAACGGGATTCATGCTGGATCATGGACTACTCTCCTACGCCTTGATCAGCAGTGCGGATCTCACGCTTGACAACAGACTCCACTGCCCAACGCTTCTCGCGAGACAACGGGCGGGATTCGACGATCCGAACCTCATCGCCAATTTGACAGCCGATCTCATCATGAGCCTTCACGCGCATACTTGAGAACACCACCTTCTTGTAAAGAGGATGGCGGTACTTGCGGGTGATCTCCACCACGACCGTCTTGGCCATTTTATTGCTGGTTACAATCCCAGTGATACGACGACGATTGTTCATTTTGCACCTTCCACTGCGGCTTTCTTGAGCATCTCCGCCAGGATGGTCTCCATGCGGGCAATATCCTTGCGCAGGATGTTCAAGCGGCTGGAGTCAGTCAATTGCCCGCTCACCTGCTGGAAGCGCAGTTTCATCAATTCATCACGCGCGTCAGAAATCTTTGTACGGATCTCTTCCGGCGCCATCTTGCGGATATCTGCGGGTTTCATCGCTTTCATGGCTTATTCGCCTCCTGCGTGGCGAGCCACGACCTTGGTCTTGATGGAGAACTTATACTGGGCGGCACGCAGCGCGGCCACGGCAATCTCTGAAGATAAACCACCGACTTCGAACATAATTCGCCCAGGCTTTACCACAGCAACGTAATATTCCACATTGCCCTTACCGGAACCCATACGAGTTTCGGGGGGTTTGTGTGTGAAAGGCTTGGCAGGAAAGATCCGAATCCAGATCTTGCCGCGGCGTTTCATTTCGCGCACAATCGAGCGGCGCGCCGCTTCAATCTGACGGGCGGTAACCCAGCCCGGTTCCAGCGCCTGCAGACCGAATTCGCCGAAGGAAACTTCCGCGCCGCGGAGAGCCTTGCCTCGCATACGACCACGCATCTGCTTGCGCCACTTTACACGTTTAGGCATCAACATAGCAATAACCTCATCTCAAGCGGCGCAGCGATTATCCCGCGCGCCGCTTCATAATTCTCATGAAGCGCGCGGGATTACTCGCTGACGTACACGCCTTCCGTCGCTTCGGTTTTTTCTTCAACGTCAGGTTTGACCTCGCCCTTGTATATCCACACTTTGACGCCAATCTGACCATAAGTGGTCAGAGCTTCATCGGTGGCGAAATCAAGGTTGGCGCGCAGGGTCTGTAGAGGAACGCGTCCTTCGCGCAGCCAGACATCGCGGGACATTTCAGCGCCACCCAAGCGGCCGCCGACGAGGATCTTAATCCCTTCGGCGCCTTGCTTCATGGCTTGCTGAATGGCGCGCTTCATGGCGCGGCGGTATGCAATCCGGCGTTCGAGTTGATCAGCAATATTCTTGGCAACCAGTTTTGCGTCAAGATCGGGATTCGCGATCTCCTTGATATCCAATTCAATCTTCTTGCCAACCAGCGTTTCAAGCGCAGTGCGAATTTTCTTCACGCCTTCGCCTTTGCGACCGATCAAAATACCGGGTTTGGCAGTGTGAATGGCAATGCGGATCTTGCCAGGCGTGCGCTCCACATCAACATGCGAGATGCCAGCCTTGGCATCGCGGAACGCATCAGGAAGTTCCTTGCGCAGTTCGCGGACTTTTTCATTGGCTGCAGCGCCACCCTTGGAAAGCTTGCCCATCAATAAACCACGGATGGCAAAGTCTTGATGTAACTGCTGGCGATAGGTGCTTCCCTCTGCAAACCAACGACCGCCCCACGGCTGATTGATTCCGAGACGAAAACCAACGGGATGTACTTTTCGACCCATATAATCTCCTTATGCTCCGCGCTCGCGCAAAATAACCGTCACATGAGAACTGCGGCGCAAAAGCGGTTTAAAACGACCACGCGCGCCAAAGCGGCGCCACTTGCGGGTCGGGGCTTCGTCTGCGGTAATCTTGGCAACGAACAGATCGTCGCGGCTGACACCGAAGTTTTCTTCAGCATTTGCCACAGCAGAGGCAACCAGTTTGTAAACCGGTCCAGCGGCGCGTTTGTTCACAAACTTGAGGATCTCCAACGCTTCATTGGCGCCCTTGCCGCGTACTGTATCAATGACAGCGCGAACCTTCTGAGCAGACTGAGGGAGGAAACGAACGTGAGCTTGAATATCAGTCATGTCCTATTCTCCTTTAAGCCGCAGCCTTTTCGGCAGCCTGGTGTCCACGGAATGTGCGCGTGGGGGCAAATTCACCCAAGCGATGACCAACCATGTTTTCCGTAATATAGATCGGCACATGGCGGCGTCCGTCATGCACCGCAATGGTGTGACCTACCATTTGCGGGAAGATCACAGAAGCGCGGCTCCACGTGCGAACCACTTTCTTTTCCTTTTTCTGATTCATGGCTTCGATACGCTTGAGTAATTTCGGCTCAATGTACGGGCCTTTTTTCAATGATCGTGACATATCTGCTTACCTCATCTACTAGCGGTTCGTCTTGCTGCGACGACGCACAATGTACTGATCCGTCTTCTTGTTAAGGCGGGTCTTCTTACCGAGGGTGGGTTTACCCCACGGAGACTTGGGACCAGGAAGACCAACTGGCTGGCGGCCTTCACCACCGCCATGTGGATGGTCGCGAGGACTCATCGCAGTGCCGCGAACAGTCGGGCGAATGCCGAGATGGCGCTTGCGGCCCGCTTTACCGAGTTTGACGTTGCCATGATCAAGATTACCAACCTGACCAATAGTGGCGTAGCAAACCTGGAAGATAAGGCGGACTTCGCCAGAGGGCATGCGAATTTGGGCAAAGTCGCCTTCCTTGGCAAGCAGTTGCGCCGCGCCTCCAGCAGAACGGACAAGCTGTCCGCCTCTGCCGGGCTTCATCTCAATGTTGTGAATCAATGTACCTACCGGAATGTTGCTGATTGGCAGCGCATTCCCAGAGCGGATCTCGGCATTAGGACCGGACATAACGCTGTCACCAACTTTCAAATCCACAGGCGCAACGATGTAGCGCTTCTCGCCATCCACATAATGTAGCAGAGCGAGGCGGGCAGTACGGTTCGGGTCGTATTCGATCGCGGCAACCTTTGCAGGAATACCGAATTTCTCGCGCTTGAAATCAACCACGCGGATGTAGCGACGAGCGCCGCCGCCACGATGACGAACGGTCACACGTCCGTAGGCATTGCGGCCGCCGTAGCGCTTCTTGATAATCAGCAAGGAGCGTTCGGGAGTGGACTTGGTGATTTCCTCAAAGGTGTAGCCGGTCATGTCGCGCATGCCGGGGGTAATCGGTTTATACTTTTTGACTGCCATTATTGCACCCCTTCAAAGATCTCGAGGGGTTTGCTGCCCTCGGCAAGGGTAACGACCGCCTTCTTAAAACCAGGGCGGCGAACAACCATTCTACGGGAACGGCCGCGGCGTCCGCGTTTCGCGGGGGCGTTAATGATATTCACGCGCGCCACTGTGACATCGAAAAGGGATTCCAATGCGTCTTTCACCACAGTGCGCGTCGCATCTCCGCGTACAACAAAAACATACTGTCCCATCTTGCTGGATTGAGTATTCGATTTTTCCGTCACCAGCGGGCGGACGAGGACACTATAAAGATCGGTCATGTCTCTCTCCTATCCAAGATGCGCAACCAACGCATCAATCGTTTTGACAGGCAAAACGACCTTGTCAAAGTTAAGGATGTCGCGCACGTTCAAGTAGCTTGCAAGCAATACTTTGGCGCTTTCGATATTGTTCGCGCTGCGCATCACCAAGTCATAATTTTGGTCCTTGGAAGGCATTAAAACCAGCGCAGTGGAAGCGCCAACCAGGTTGCCCAAGGCCTGGGCCACCAGCTTGGTCTTGGGTTCCTCAAAATTGAGTTCATCCACAATGACAATGGAAGATTCAGAAGCCTTCACAGACAACGCCGAGCGAAGAGCCGCCTGGCGCATCTTCTTGGGCATGCGAAGTTCATAGCTGCGAGGGTGCGGGGTGTGGATACGACCACCGCCAACCCACTGGGCTGCGCGTCTCGAACCCTGACGGGCTCGCCCGGTTCCCTTCTGCTTCCAGGGCTTGCGCCCGCCACCGCGAACTTCGCTGCGGACTTTTGTATCATGCGTGCCGAGACGGGCATTTGCCATCTGGCGAGTGTATGCCTGGTGCATGAGATCTACATTCACAGGGGCTTCAAACACGCTCGCAGGAAGTTCAACTTCGCGAACCTTGTTGCCCTTTAAATCAAGAACATCTACTTTCATGGTATTCTCGCTCCGATTTCCTGCGCGCCTTATTGCTTGCGCGACTCCTTGATCATGACGAGGCTTCCCTTGCCGCCGGGAACCGCGCCATGGATGGCAAGCAGATTGCGTTCCGGATCCACCATCACGACTTTAATATTCTGCGCCGTCACGCGGTCCGAGCCCATGTGTCCTGCTCCGCGGGAGCCCTTATAGACGCGCCCTGGTGTTGTACCAGAACTGCGTGAACCAGGGGCACGATTACGGTCAGAGGTGCCATGAGTAGCGTTCATACCATGAAAGTGGTAGCGCTTGACACCGCCAGCAAACCCTTTCCCCTTGCTAATGCCAATGACATCCACACGCTCGCCCACGGCAAAAGCATCGCTGACCGTCACTTTGTCGCCAACTTTCAAACCATGCTCTTTCGCTCGGAACTCGCGGAGATAACGTAGGGGGGGAATTTCATTGGCTTTTAAGTGCCCAACCTGTCCCTGGGTGAGACGTTTGGGATTCGTTTCGCCAAAACCAAGTTGCACTGCAGAATACCCTTCTTTTTCAGCGGTGCGGACTTGGGTAACAAAACAAGGCCCAGCTTCGATGAGGGTTACCGGATAGGCAACGCCTTGCTCATCGAAGATCTGGGTCATGCCGATCTTTCGACCTATCAGCCCTTTCAACATGCTCAATTTTCTCCTTTACAAGATATTGACGAGACTGCCAGTCGGGGCAACGACCGCATCATCTCCGTGCGGCACAGTCAGTTGGTTTGCGAGGCGAACCCTTTGTTCGCGCGCAAACCAACTCTTGCGCCGTCTCTAACATAAAGTATTTTTGGAAATGACCAAAACTACATGTTATTCAACTAGATTTTAATTTCGATATCGACACCAGCAGGCAGGTTCAAACGCATTAACATGTCAATGGTTTTTGAGTCGGGGTCCAGCACATCAATCAAACGATTGTGGGTTCGGATCTCGAAGTGCTCATGAGAATCCTTGTCAATGAAGGCGGAGCGCCGTATTGTATAGCGTTCTTTCTTGCTTGGCAAGGGTACCGGACCAACTACATGAGCGCCGGTGCGTTCAGCGGTCTCGACAATCCGCTTGGCGGATTGGTCAAGAACGCGATGATCATAAGCCTTGAGGCGGATTCGAATCTTCTGTTTAGCCATCTCACTCCACCTTACGCAATGATCTTGGTGACGACACCCGCGCCGACGGTCAGACCGCCTTCACGAATGGCGAACTTGGAACCCTGTTCGAGCGCGACCGGTACGATCAACTCCACCGTCAGGTTCACA
>JACAEP010000047.1 GCA_013388795.1 Chloroflexota bacterium
GCATTGACAACCGCCACGCCGGTCTGCACTTTATCGTAGAAACGGGTCGCACGGTGAATGCTCTGGGTGTGGATGCTGGCTGTCAAACCATACGGCGTATCGTTCGCCATTTGAAGCGCGTGTTCAAAGTCTTTCACTTTGAACAACAAGGCTACGGGTCCAAACAACTCACATTCCGAAATCTCATCATGCGGGTCAACGTTCTCAATGAGAGTCGGCGCCATATAGTAACCATCTTTATGCTCGGCATCGGTCATGCGCTCGCCGCCACATAAAATCGTCGCGCCATTCTGCTTTGCCTTTTGCACAGCAGCCACCATGTTAAGCAACTGTCCTTCGTTGATGACAGGACCAAAATCGCAATCGTCCGCAGTTCCCACTTTCAACTTTCCAGTTTTTTCCACCAGCATATCGCGGAACTTTTCATACACCGACTCAAAAATAATAATGCGGCTGGTCGAAGCGCAACGCTGTCCCGCATTGCTAAAGGCGGAGAGCAGCGCCCACTTGGCGGCATTTTCCAGATCAGCGTCGTCACACACCACCAGCGGATTCTTCCCACCCAGTTCCAACGAGATGCGCGCGAAGCGTTCCCCCGCCGAACGGTTGATGATGCGTCCCACCTCGGTCGAGCCGGTGAAGCTGATCACGCCCACATCATTGTGCGCAACCAATGGCGCGCCCGCTTCTTCGCCAAATCCCTGCATGATGCTCAGTACGCCATCAGGCAAGCCTGCTTCCTTTGCGATCTGCCCAAAGATCCATGCCGTGGCAGGGGTATCTTCGGCAGCTTTCAAAATGGCAGAGTTACCGCAAATAAGCGCCGGAAAAACCTTCCAAGCCACATTCGCAATCGGCGTGTTTGCGGCAATGATGAGTCCTGCCACACCGATGGGCTGACGAATCGTCATCGCATACTTGTTCGCCGTGCCGCTCGTCGTCGTGCGACCATACAGACGTTGACCTTCGCTGGCATAGAACAACCCACATTGGATCGCTCCGCCCGTTTCGCCCAACGCCTCTTTCATGGACTTTCCAGTTTCGGCGGCGACGATGGCAGCGATCTCACTCTGACGGTTCTGCATACCCACCACGATCTTGTGCAGAATCATGCCGCGCTGTACCGCAGGCGTATCCCCCCAGGCAGGCTGGGCTTTCTTTGCCAGTTCAACGGCTTGTTGAATGTCCGCCGCGCGTGAACGCGCCACCTTGCAGAGCAGATGTCCGTTCGCGGGATTGAGTTTATCGAACCACTCATTGGCTTGAGTAGGCTGTTCTTGTGTGCCGATCCAATTGAGGATTTGGTTGGGGAACATGTGTGCCTTTTACCTGCCCGCGCAGTTAGCGTTCTCTAACGCCAACAGGCGCGTATGAGAACGCGCCCTGCGCGGACGGTTAATTCAAAATCTCAAATGCAAAATTCTCATCTTCAAGCAAGTCTTTGGTGAGGGTCTTGCCGATGAGATTATCCAACTCATACGGCGGGATGCCGTCGCTGGGCGACTTGATAGCAATGTCTTCACGGGTCAACACCTGACCAGCCTTGAGATCACGCGCCGCGACGAGTTTCTTGCCCATCTTGTGAATGGGATTAACTTCGCTGGGGTAGATGCGTTTCTCCCCATCGCCCATTGCTACCTTTACCCGGCGCAGATCGCGGACAAGTTTACGCATGCCAATCGGTTCAAGTGAAAAGGCATGGTCGGTACCCTTCCAGGTATGGTTAAGGGTGAAGTGCTGTTCTACCACGCGCGAGCCAAGCACATACGCCGCCACGGCCATGGCAATCCCATTCTCATGGTCAGACAAGCCAACCACCACATCGGGAAACTTTTCGCGATAGGTGGTGATAACCCGCAAATTCAAATCCTGCGGCTCGGCAGGATAAGAGGCGGTGCATTGCAGAATCGCCAACTGCTTGTTGATTGGCATAATGGCGTCATAGGCACGCTGCACATCTTCCATCAACCCGCCGCCGGTGCTGATGATCATCGGCTTGCCGATCTTGGCAACATGCTTCAATAGAGGGGTGTTCTTCAAGTCGCCAGAAGCGATCTTGTAAAGCGGCATATCCAACTCGGCAAGGAAATCGGCGCTTTTCATATCGAAGGCAGTGGCAAACATAACCAAGCCGAGTTCATCCGCATACTTCTTCAATTCGACATATTCTTTTTTGCCAAATTCTAGCGCCTCACGATGTTCACCGTAAGTTGCGCCAAAGCTGTTTTCATTTTCATACGGCTTGTCGTATGCGGCTTTTGTCAGCAGGGATTTGTTATCGCGTTTCTGTAATTTAACTGCGTCCACGCCGCATTCTTTGGCGGCCTTGAACATTTCCTTTGCCTTTTGCAAATCACCCTGGTGATTATTGCCGATCTCGGCAATGACGAAACAGTCGCTGTCGTCCGAAATGGTCAGGTTTTCGATCTTGAGTGTTCTAGTCATTTGGTAAATTCCAATCTTTTGTAAATAGGGTGTCGGATACCAGCGGGTACGTCTTGAAACCGGAATGGGGAATATCAAGAGTCCTCCGAAACCCCGATTTCTTTAAAATATCGAGGATGCGCAAAGCTTGTTTGTCCTCATGATGGTTTTGTGTGATTTCGACCAGGATAGATTTTATAGAAGAGTCGCGCAAAACGCCCTGCATGCCCTCCATAATTTCCAACTCGCCGCCATCCACATCTATCTTGATGTGAGTTGGAACAGGGAAACCGAATTGTTCCACCAGGTCGTCCAGCGAATAGCTGATGACCTGCTGTTTGAAGGCGGGGGTGAATTCCCCGCCGGTCTGGTTAACCAGCGTGTCTAGCGTATGCACAGATGCGCCGGAGGCTATATCAGTGTAATTGAAGGAACGCACGCCGCGCGCCCTCCCCAAAGCAATGGAGAATGGGATGATAACATCCCCAAACCCGTTGCCAATGACGTTACGAACTAGCGAGCCAAAGGTCGAGAAAGAGGGTTCAAAGGCATAGGTTTGGACCTGTCCGTTATGGATCTTGGCTGCGGTCAGGCTGAACATGCCAATATTTGCGCCGATATCGTAGAACACCTCACCCGGCTTGAAACCTGACAACCAGGCATACACGTCGGGCAAAAACAAGCGTTCGCTGCGCCGGAGTTCCACCATGGAAGAAACATAACAATACACTCCTTTGCAAAAGGCGGCTTCCTTATACAGCGGCAGTTTGTCCATCAAACGCGCCTTAAAAGTGGATTGAAACAGATTGACAATCTTAAATGCGATGTAGTCTCTTAATCTCTCTTTTTCTGTCATTTACAGATCCCTCATAAATCAATGGGTGTTTCTGAAGATTTCCAATCTAACTTGGGACGGACCACCCCGGCAAGATTCTGAGTATAGTCCCCGCGCGCCGACGGCGTTTTCATCGAATCGTAAATTTGAAAATGGAGCGCGGCGCGCAAACTAATATAATGTTTCTTTGAACCGGCCGACGTAAAGGCTGAAATATTGATCGCATATTCGCTTTCCGCCAGCAAATGAGCGGGGATTTTTAAGACAGAGGAATATAAACCGATTTCCCTGCGCTCCAATTCATAAGGCTCAATCGTAGAAAAAGCAGCCACCCCCTGCGTGTTAAATACCATCGCACAGCGGAAGCGGATATTTGGCCTGCCCACACGGTAATCCAATCGGATAAAGATCTCATCGCTGACTTCAAACACCGACTTGGAGACACCGTCATTCCCAGATATACTGACGCGCATCAGACGGACCTCATCGGTGCCGGGCGCTTCCTCCGGGCTCCAGTTGCGCATCCCATCTTCCTCGGCGGCGCCAGACAAATACTTGGCGGTCACTTCCGAGGCAGGTCCATCGGCAGACAGGCGACCCCGCTCCAACAACACTGCCCGGCTGCACAAACGATTGATGGCTGCCATGTTATGACTGACAAATAACACCGTACGCCCCTGGCTGGCCGTTTCGCTCATTTTTCCAAGACACTTGCGTTGAAATGCGGCATCCCCCACAGCCAACACTTCATCAACCACCATAATCTCAGGCTCAAGGTGAGCCGCCACCGCAAAAGCAAGCCGCACATACATCCCGCTTGAATAACGCTTCACAGGCGTATCAACAAATTTATCCACTTCCGCAAAAGAAACAATCTCATCGAACTTTCCAGCAATCTCTCGACGGGTCATTCCCAGAATCGCGCCGTTCAAATAGATATTCTCGCGCCCGGTTAACTCAGGATGAAACCCGGTTCCTACTTCCAGAAGGCTGGCGATACGACCCTTGAGCTTGATCTGCCCCGATGTTGGAGCCGTTACCTTGGACAATATCTTCAACAATGTGCTTTTCCCAGCGCCATTGCGGCCGATAATGCCCAAGACTTGTCCCTCTTGCACGGTAAAACTAACATCTCGCAATGCCCAGATCAGGCCATCGGCACGATTACCGTGATCGACCTCGCCAATCTTGGCAAGCGGATCTGGCTTGCCGCGCACCTTTGCCCACCAGCGGTTTAAATCCTCATACAAGGTGCGATTGCCAATCGCCCCCAGGCGATATTGTTTTGATACATTTTCAATGGAAATTGAAATTGTCATACGGTGTCCATAAACGTAGCTTCAATGCGGTTAAACAACATAATGCCAACAACCAGGGTAACCACCATAACCGCCACACTATATAAAAGATAGTAAAAATTCAACTGTCCAGCGCCTAAAAATGCGTATCGAAACCCTTCAACAATGCTGGTTAGCGGATTGGCAACAATCAAAAGCCTATACGTTTCCGGGATGGAAGAAAGCGGGTAAATGACCGGGGTAGCGTACATTAGAAGCTGGACTCCAAAGCGCACAAAGAATTGGAGGTCGCGATAACGTGTGGTCAAGGCAGAGACGATAATCCCCACCCCCAACC
>JACAEP010000143.1 GCA_013388795.1 Chloroflexota bacterium
AGACCTATTCCGTGGAGGCTGTCAACGCAGATTTGCGGCATTACTTGAAACGACTAGCACGCAAATCCCGCTGTTTCTCCCGTCGTTTGGACGCTTTGCTCAAAAACCGACAACTTTTCGCCTATTGTTACAACCAACGTCAGTTGATGAAACAGAAATATCCTAACTACAAATTGCCGCTTATTGATTTCCTTTATCCATCTATGATGGACACTCCCCATATTCTCATCATGGGGCGGCGCGCAACAAGTTAGGGTAAAATGGAATGGTTTAATAGCGAATGTTTCGCGGAGGGTGAAATTTCTCCGCAGTTTAATAGGATATCATTTTGTTCGAAATTCTATTTCTTGGCACATCGGCATCCGCGCCATCGGCTCATCGCGGGCTTTCTTCCCATATCATTTCCCATAACGAATATCGTTTTTTGGTGGACTGCGGCGAAGGCACCCAGCGTCAGATTCTGCAATCGGGCAAGGGCTTTAAGCGCCTTACCCGCGCGCTTATTACGCATGGTCATCTCGACCACATCCTGGGTCTGGCAGGGCTGCTTTCGACCTTCCTGCGATGGGAAGCCATAGAAGAGTTTGAAGTGTACGGCAGCAAAGGCGCACTGGAACGCATCCATACGCTGCTTTATGATGTCGTCTTGCGCGGAAAAAAAACGCCGATGCCGCTGCGTCTGGTGGAGATCAAGCCCGGGGTCGTGTTTGAGGCGGAGGATTTCACCGTCAGCGCATTTCCAGTTTCACATGGCAGGGCGGATAGTCTTGGCTATATTTTCGAGGAAAAGGCGCGGCGTCCCTTCCTTTCTGAAAAGGCGGATGCGCTGGGTGTGCCATTCGGACCGGAACGAAAAAAACTGGTGAACGGTGAGAGCATTACGCTCGCCGATGGGAAACGCATCACACCTGACGATGTGCTGGGTGACTGGGAAAGGGGCAGTAAACTCGTCCTGGTTGGCGATACGGGGCGCGCCGATACCTTGGTGGAGGTCTGCAAAAATGCGGACGCCCTTGTGATCGAAGCAACCTACCTGGATGAAGAATCTGAGATGGCAGAACAGTTCTCACATCTCACCGCCAAAATGGGCGCGGAACTTGCCCAAAAAGCAGGGGTTAATTTGCTAATCCTGACACACATTTCGCGCCGTTACCGCGGAAAAGACGTTCTGGCCGAAGCGCAGACGGTCTTTTCGAATACGGTGGTGGCCCGCGATTTTGATACTTTTGTAATAAAGAAAGAAATTTAGAATGGTTGAAAATAAATTTACGATCGGTGTCCTTACTTCAGGAGGCGATGCGCCCGGCATGAATGCAGCGATTCGCGCCGTAGTACGCACGGCGCTGGTTAACCACATGAATGTCATTGGGGTGATGAATGGGTATGAAGGGCTGCTGAATGGTGAGTTTAAGCCTTTGGGCGCGCGCGATGTGGGCGGCATTCTTCAGCGCGGCGGGACAGTTCTGCATACCAGCCGCAGCAAACGGTTTCAAGAACCAGCCGGTCAACGGGATGCCATCCGCAAGATGAATGAAGCCGGCATGGATGCGCTGATTGTCATCGGCGGGGAAGGTTCGATGAATGGCGCGCGCGCGCTTTCGAAACAAGGTGTGAAAGTGATTGGCATTCCCGGCAGTATTGACAATGATATTTGGGGGACGAACATTGCCATTGGCACCGACACGGCCATGAATACCATCATGGATGCGGTGGATAAATTGCGCGACACGGCTTCGTCGCACCAATGCGCCTTTTTGGTCGAGACGATGGGACGCAACAGCGGCTACCTGGCTGTGATGGCGGGAGTCATCTGCGGCGCGGAGATGGTTCTGATTCCTGAATACCCGGTTGACCTAAAGGAGGTTGCTGAAGCCATTGAAGATGCCTACCGGCGCGGAAAAACCCATGCCATCATTATCAATGCAGAAGGATCGAACCTGGCCACGACCGAGTTGGCCCAGGCAATTGACGCGATGGACATAGGCTTCAACACGCGCATGACCATTCTTGGACACATCCAGCGCGGCGGCTCACCGACGGCCTATGACCGTTTGCTGGCGTCGCGCATGGGTGTTAAGGCGGTCGAGGCTTTAATTGACGGGATTCACGGCGTGATGACCGGGCTTAAGGGCAAGGGAATCGAATTTATTCCGCTTCAGGATGTCATCAGCAACAAGCGCAAGGTCAACGTGGAGTATTACCACATGGTGAAGGTGCTGGCGAGATAAGAAAATCATGGGCGGCGTTTGAGAAAGTGGTCTTCGATTCGTTTCAGCAATTGAGTCCGTCCGCGATGAGACGAAAAATTATGATTGGCTTTGGAGATGTAAGCAATTGATATTGCGCCATGCTGGCAAAGCTTTTTGAGGGCGCTCCCCGCCCCTTCCATAAGAAGTTTCACACCGGGGTCTGTATCGGCAAAGATGAAATTGACTCTGACGCCGCGCCCGGCGATTGTATCCAGATCCCAGGCAAGGTCTTCAATGCCTTTTATGCCAAACACACGCATGATTCGATGCGACAGGGGCGTTAAGTAAGCTTTTACCTTCAATTGAAAGACTCGCAAAACGGTGGCAATGATATGAGAGAGAATATCTTTTCTTTTTAAAATTTTCTTCCAGCGGTCTTTGATCCACATGGATTTGCGAAAGGTGTCCCAATCCTCGTAGAGTTCGGCGGGCGCAACATCCAGCGACATGCCTTCCTTCCAGTAAAAGGTTAATGGGTTGATGGGCATAATCTCGCGGATGGCGTTCTCTTCCAAATGCAAAGCGGCTTGAAAAGAAGCATATGCCCCAGAGCAAAGCCCCATCAAGATCACATCTGTGCCGTCACGGTTCTTTTTCAAAAAGCCGACTGCCCGGCGAACGTTATCCATTGCCTCGGGCATGTAGGGGTTATTTTCTTTTTCCGGGTTGGGGTGCGGGCTGTCTCCCAAGCCGAGCAGATCCAGCCGAAAGACTGGATACCCCAACGATAACAATTGCCTGGCAATATAGACATAGTTGCGGTTTGGTCCAATGCGATGAACAGAACCGGCATTGAGCAGTATTACTGTCGGCTTGTGTTCAGTATCTCGCAGCAGAGGCAGGCTGAGGATCCCAAAAAGAGGCGTGTTCGGGATGCGGCATAAACTTTCGGTGATGGGGAATCCTCCGCCTGCGTCCATGCTTTCTTTGGCGCTGAGTCCGTAGGTGTAGCAGTCGTAGCGCGCTTGTTGATATGGGGTGAGGTCTGGAAATGAAATTTTTTCAGATGGGATGTTTGCCCG
Organism: Chloroflexota bacterium; assembly: GCA_013388795.1. Classification (GTDB taxonomy): domain Bacteria; phylum Chloroflexota; class Anaerolineae; order Anaerolineales; family Villigracilaceae; genus Villigracilis. The sequence continues at coordinate 3,272 of JACAEP010000143.1, forward strand.
CAAAAGTTGACTTGTGATTTCTTCAATGGCATTTACTGGAACCCGGCTGTGATGCGGCAGTGACATCATATCGGCATAGCCGGGCAGGCTGACATGGTGAAAAGCAAAGGCGCGCGCCGACCAGGTTTCGATGAGATTGGCGGGCTTGGGCAGATCATCGCTTGAAAAAAGGGAAACTTGTTTTGCGCGCGGCTCGATCTGCAAGAGCGAAATGGCAAGAATCTCATTCATCGTCTCGCGGGTGATGAGGAACCCGCCTCCTTCCAACGAAGTGCTGTCAACGTCAAGCCCGGCGTTTTCTCCGGTGCGCTGAAGCGCCAGAATCTCGCGGATGTAACGGCGTCCTTCGACAACGGGTTCCCAGCAGGTGAGCGTTTCGATTTCGACCTTGCGCGACACCATTGCGGCAAGTGTTCCGCCCATACGAAAACCAAACAAACTCACGCGTTTGATGCCGCATGTTTCTTTGATAAATTGATAAACACGCTCGATACTTGCCTGCCATTTTTGCAAACGGTCCGGGTCGGTATCAAGACCCGATGAATCGCCCACGCCTTGATACTCCATGCGAAAGGTCGTAAAGCCTTTGCGGGCGAAACCGTCGGCGAGATGACGCATGCCGCGATATGAGTTGATGAACTCATGCCCGACGGGCGGACAAACAATCACAGCATGATCGCTGGGGCATCTTGGGAAATGCGCCCAGGCGAGCAAGACATCCCTGCCCATTTCGACATAAAAAGGAATGCGTTGAATGTCGGTCATGCGAGGTCAATTCCTTTTGCGTTCATGCAGCGCAGTTTTATATCTGGTTTGCTGGCATGAGATGAAATGGGTAAAAGTGTGACGCTCTTGCTTTCGCCTGGCATGAGGTGAAAATAATTATCGCTTGGGAGATAGCCTTCTGCGGAGACGCTAACCGCATACAGGAAATGATCTGAGCAGATATCGACTTGATAGCCGCCATTCCCCAAAGCCACGAGTGTTCTTTCCAAATTGGCAGGAACGAGTGGTGGAATTTGCTTAAGCGGGAAATGAAACTGCTGGCTGATGATTTTGCCTTGTTCATCTTTCAGCGTCGCGCAAGATAGATCATGCTTGGGCGGACCAAAACGATAGGCATACGCCGTATCATAAAATCCGCCGAGCAGCTCTTCAGCTTGAAAGGTGACGGTCTGATTTGCAGCGACGGTAACATCATGGACAGTCTTTGCCACAAAGACATGACCATCCATCAGCATGGAAAATTCAAGTTTGCCTGAAAATACTTGCAAAGTCTCATTTACAAGATGCAGGCGCAAGCCTTGCAAGCCTTCATCGGTGATAAGGACTTGAATGGATTGAAAAACACGTTTCAAAAAATAGTATGCGGCTTTGGGATTATTGTCGCTGTCAATCACGCCCCAGCCCGCGCCGGGGAGTAGGTCTTTATAAAACCAGACCAGCCCGCCGCCGCAATGGCTGCAGGAAGAGCGCCATTCCGAAAAGACCCGGCTCATCATCTCGCCGCTGACGATGCGGGACAAAGCAAGATAGTGTTCTAGGTTTTCTTTGCGAACTTCATTTGGGTTCAGCCCAAACAACTCAGCGAAATAATGATCGCGCACATCTTCAAAATCATAATCCGAGCCGCTGTCTCGCGGCGCTCGGCTTTTCCATTTTTGTTCATCGGCAAACACAAGGTCGCCCATAAGTTTGATAATCGTCTGATCATCAGGGACATTTGAAATGCCAAGGCATTCAGAAGCGAATTTCACATCTGCGCGGCGCACATCCGAAATGCCGCGCCGATACGCGCCGACTCCGTAGTAATGAGTTGGACCTTCACTTGTGTAAAAAGGAAATAAACCTTCGCTTGGCGAAGAAGGCACATACGCCGCCTCAGGGTTATATGCTTTCACCAAAGCGGGCAACTCATCAGCAAACCATTCGTTGCGCCACATCCCGGCAGGGATGCCCAGCATGGACGCCTGCTGTTCCACTTCGCTATTGCCGCAATACGCCACAACGCATGCGTGTTTACTCAATCGCTTTAGTTGCTGCGCGGCCTCGATAAAAATATTCTCGTGGAAGGCTTCATCCTTCACGGGGTAATCCATGTTGGCGAACATAAAATCCTGCCAGACCATGATGCCCAGATCGTCACAAAGATCATAAAAAGAATCCTGCTCGTAGATCATTGTGCCGCCCACGCGCAGCATATTCATGCCTGCAGCGCGCGCCAGAGTTAATGCGGTTTTGGGGTCGCCGCTCAAAGAAAACACATCATTCACCATCCACACTGCGCCGCGCGCGAAGATATTCTGTCCATTGACTTGGAATTGGAAAAGCCCATCGTTGCGATTCAAGTGAATATGACGAAACCCAACCCGCGCCTCGTTCAAGACCTGAAGCTGGTCGCCAGACTTGAACAGGAGTCTCGTCTGATACAGATTCGGCGTCCCGTGCGTGTGCGGCATCCATGCGTGGATGTTGGGGACATGTAATTCGTTGTCTATTTGAATAATGAGAGCGGAGCCAGCGAACAGGCTGTGCATCTCGCCATTGATTTCAAAAAAAATCTCGCAAGGTTGTTCGGTGAGGTTGCTCACGTCTGCTTTGAGGCGCAGAATGCCGGTTTCATTTTGAAATGAAGTGTGTAAAGAAAAGTCATTCAAACAAACTGCATCGGCTGATTCGAGCCAAGCTTCACGCCAGATGCCAATGGGCTTGACGGGCGGAGTCCAGCCGGGGATGGAGCCGAGTAAAGTGGTGCGAACCCAACGCAGATTTTGATTGTCCACAAGGCGGGTCTTCCACTTGGGGCGTTTGCGGCTGAGTTCCAAATGTTCTTTTAGTGAGCGAAAGCAAATTACCAATTCATTTTTGGGCTGGAGGGAATTGGTCACGTCCACGCGATAGGCCCGGAACATATTATCTGTATGAAGCAGGAGTTCGCCATTCAGCCAGATATCTGCAATCGTCGCAAGACCGTCGAAGCGCAGGAAGTGCTTAACGCCCGCTTCTGGCTTTTCAAAATCGAGAGCATACCACCAGTCGAAACTGTCGAGGTCGGAGTCGGATAAGTTTTCGATGGGTTGGGGAGTAGAGTCACGTAACAGCGAAGCAACTGTATTGGGAGCCGTGGCAGGCATCGGCGAGTCGGAGGCGCTTTGAATCCAGACAGGCGAATCGTATTGTGCGGGAGTCGTCTTCCAAACGCGCCAATGTTCGCTGAGTCGCTTCATCATGTTAGGAGTAAAGTTTGAGCAGAGTCTCTGTGGCGCTTTGCCAGGCAGCTCCCATTTTTTCAATGGAAGTGAGATCGAGCGCTTTCTTTTTGCTGACCGAACGCGCGAGCTGGAACTGAATGGTTTTCGCGCTGGTGGAAATTTCGTCGTAGAGTTGAATGGTTTCGCTCAAGCCGCCTTCGCCGTTTTGCGCGAGCCATTGCAAATAGGTTTTGGACAGTTCATAGCATGCACCGAGTTGACGCAGGGTGGCGAAGGAATATTGATGAAAGGTTTCCATCGGTTCGCCGATGAGCCATTCGACATCACTGGCGAGTCGCGCGGCAAAGGCGTTGAATGGATTTGTCTTTGGAAGAAGCGTAAGTTGTTTGCGCAGAATTTGTATGGAAGTTTGCAGCGTTTGTTCTTTTGTCTTTGCACGATCCCGCACTTTGACGAATTCGACATACGGCGGCAGATAGATGGGATCGTTTTGTTCCAAGCGAAATAGATGTGTGAAATCATCGCCAGAAAGATGATAGTAGCCTTGGTTGTGAAAGTAGCCGAGATGTCTGGCTTGCACATCGATCTCCGCTGCGCCGATGGTGGTTTTAGTATGTGTGGTTTTATATGCAGCGCCGTGGGTATCGGGCAGATAAAATGAATCGACTTCTACCAACACCGGGCGACCCAGGCTGATCTGTTCTTCTGTGTGTTGAATCAGCGGTTTCCAAATGGAAAGTTCCTGCACGTCCAACCCATAGAGTTCATAGATATCGGCAAATGGAATTTTGAAGAATGTCCATTGATCGCCTTCAAAGTCGATGGCAAGCGTAAACGGCATGGCAGCGATCGGCTCATACTTAAAGGCGTGCAGAAGTTCGATCCACAGATCAGTGTAGCAGTTGGTCTCTGCCCAAATGCGGTCTGCGCCGTGAATGAGGTGGCGCTGATAGGTCTGCGGGTCGAGGTTAAGGATTGATTTTTTCATAGAATAAAAGAGAGGTGACAGTCACTTTGAAAGTGACTGTCACCTGCATGATTACAATCCCAGCACGCTTTTCGTCTCGCTGGGCCAGGCTTTTACATCAAAGCCGAATTTCTTGAACATGGCAAGCGTGGTGCGTTCGAGACCGAAACCAAAACAAGCCGTGTGCGCCACTTCGCCATTTGCCAAGCGAATGTTGAACGGCTGGCTGAAATGGTCGAGGTGATAATTGCTCGAAGCGATGGCGGTTGGTTTTTCTTCACTGGTGATGGGGACCACCAGTTCATATTTCAATTCCTGCTCGCGCTGTGAAACCACCATGGCGCGTCCACCGCGCCCGAAGAATGGGTCGTTGGCCAGCGCGGGCTTGGCATTGATGCCGAGGGTTTGGTAGATCTCTTCAGCCTTCTTCAACCAAAAATCACGGTGACCCAATGCCTGCTCGGGTGTGCCCATGCGCACAAATTCATGCATGCGGAAGGTCTGCATGCGCGCCGGGTCTACTGAGGGTTCATGCCGAAAGGCGAAGCCCATCAAGTCGAACGTGCGTCCGTTTTCATTCAAGACAGTATCCCTTACGGTTGGATATAACGGATAACAAATTGCGGGCGTCAACATCAAATCGGTGGGGTCGAGATCATCTGTCCATTCTTCGAGGTCCTGAATTTTCCGCAGCATTTCGAGATGATCTTTTTCTTTGCCATAAAAACTATGCACGGAGCCGATCAGATTGGGGAACGACTCGATATGCGTGGTCTTAAGATAATTCGCGCGTCCGATGACGGGAGAAAAGCGCATCACTTCCGGGTGTAGGGCTTGCCCCTGTTTTCTGACGAATTGGTCGAACGCCTCAAGCGCTTCTTCAAAAACGCCGCTGCGACCGTAGACTCCCATCACGCCGGTTTGAACCAGCAGCCCCTCCGCAACGAGTTCCTTTTGATATTGTTCCGCCAGTTCAAGATGATCGTGTGTCATGGCTAATCTCCTCGGTGCATGTGGAGCAGGGCGGCATTGTGATTCATGATGCGGTCATTATTTACCATCAAGGACGCGCCGTAGGCATCCCGCAAGTGACGGCTGAGGCTGTACTTGGTGTCGTTGCGATAGCCTGCAATGCCGCAGATCATCAAACTGCGGCTGACAATGTCTATGATCAGCGAGGAACAGGAAATTTTGAGGTTATTGATCTTGACCGAAAAGCTGAAACTATCCAACGCGGCAATATTATTCTCTGCCAGATATTTCTGATATTCCAAAGCAACCCCGTGGACGTTCTCGCGCATTCCCTGCAAAATCGGGTGGACTTCCGCGAGGCGAATGGACGTGGATTGCGGCGTATTGGGATTCTTCCTGACCAGGTCGCGTACAAAGGCCCGTGCCAGGTTGACCGCATCGGTGGCAATGCCGAGCCAGAGCGAGCCCCACAAAATATGGGCGGTGGGGTGCATGCTATGGCTCAAAATATCCGCAAAAGGAGTCGGGATGATCTGTTTGACATGTCCCTTGCTTTTGACGACGAAGCCTTCGCTGCACGTGCCACGGAAGCCCATTGTGTCCCAACTCATGGTTGGTTCAAGTTCATAATCCTCGCGGCTGAGCACCACATGGACTTGGTCATTGGCTGGCGCTTCGGGATTCTTACGGGCGGTGATGAACAGATCGTCCGCCTGGCGGCAGTACGAGATCACAGGAGCGTTCTTCGTGAGCGTGAAGCGATCTCCATCCACTTCCACGGCGCAGATGCTGGAGCGTAAGTCGCCGCCCACGCCCATCTCGGTGGTGGCAGAGGCGAGCAGGCGTTGTTCACTGGCGACACGTTTGAGATAGTCTCTAAAATGATTGGAGGAAATTCCATTGTGCAGAGCGCATGCCACTTGAATTTGATGCATGGCAAAGATCATGGCGGTCGAGCCGCAATATTGCCCCAGCGTTTCACAAATTTTTGCAAGTTGAGTGATGTTCATTCCAAGTCCGCCCAGGTCTTCGGGAATGTATGCCCCAAATAATTTTAATTTCTTAAGTTCGTCTATGCCTTCTTGTGGAAAGCGCGCTTTTGCATCAACATCTGCGGCGTTCTTGCGGATGATCTCCTCGCCCACTTTGTGAAGATGAGCGATCAATTCGTCGAACTTTGCTTGCGCAAGACCAGTCTGGTTGATGGTTTCCATGTTCCGCCTTTAGCGTTTCAGTTGGTTGACCACATCCGCAATGGATTGGATGCTTTGAAAGGTTTTGCGTCCAAGCAGGCTGTCTGGAATTTCGATGTTGAATTCCTCTTCCAGCGCCAGCATCACACCGACGGTTGCCAGCGAGGTGAGACCCGCGTTGTATAAATCACTGTCATCTGCCAGTTGGTCTACGGAGGTGGATAATCGCCCATTTTTTGCAAGAATTTCCCGAATTTTTGCGATAGCCATACGCTCTCTCCAAAAGGATTAATGAATTCTTAATGTGAAAGATTTTACCTGAAATTGCCCGATTCAATGCATAGGCTTCATAATAATCTCAATACAAACCGCAGCCCGCTATTCATTCAAGCGGTATATTTCAAAATCTTCAATGGTCGTTTCAAGCGCATAATTCTCAAAAACAAACTGGCGGAACTCGGCAAAGGAGTTAAAGGCTTCCCACGAGTCCTCCTGTGAGGCAGTGACCTGGAACATGCCGTCGTTTCGGACAATGGCAATATAAACAGGGCGCTGTTGACGAAGATCCCTTACAAACTCTGCTCTCAATACCGGGTCAGCGTTGGGTCCGTACAAAGGAAAGTTATAAATAAATCGGGTGGCGTTTTGTCGCTGAGAGAGGAAATACACGCCCGGCTCAAACCCCCAAATAAAAATGGACTCGTCTTGATCGGCATGGGTGGAAAAATAGGCAGCCGCTTCGAGATTGGCGCGTGAGGAAAAATCCCTGTCTACGCCGTCCCGGTCAAATTCCGCATCTCCGTACACGGCGTGGAGAAAGGTGTTTCCGGCAGCGACATCCCAAAGACGGGTGTACTTCTGCGGAAAGTCTTCACCCAAAAAGGGAATCGCCATCAACAATGCTCCCAGCGCCCCAAAGGCAAATCGAGGCGCGCTTCTTGAACGAATGAAACCCGTAAAGGATTCGCCAAGCATTAACGCCAGCGGGGCATAGATGGGAAGCAGGTGATAGTCATAATTTTTGCCTTGCGCCAGGAAATGAATCAACGCAGAGACCCACCACAATAAGATGACCATCCTGGCGCGAAAACGCGCCGCGTCGGCCTTTCCCAAAAAACCATACAAGCCGAGCAGACTCGCCCACCCGGGGCTGACTGGCAGAATCACATGCAAGAGACCCAAACCCAAGGCTGCCCATACACCTACATTCTGGGTCGAAATCATGGAATAACGCGGAATAAAGATGGATTGAATCCACAGGAAATCGGTCAAGTTTCCACGCGCCGCCATTCCAAAAACAGCAATGATGACCGGCAAAAGGAAGCCAACTCCCATCCAAAAGACCGGAAGCCAGCCATCCTTCCTTGACCATAAAAGTTCCAGCAGCGCCAGAAAAATGATCAGAATCCCGATCGGATATTTATACAAAACCGCCAGTCCGAGCGCCGCCCCGCTGGCAATGGAAAGCCATCTTTGTTTTGAATGATGCGCCTGTAAAAAGAAAAAGACGCCCGCTGCCAGCGGCAGGCTAAGAAACCCATCGGTCTGTGCGGTCATCCAAAAATCCATTCGATAATATGAAAAAAGATACAAGACCGCCGCCAGAATCCCTGCGTGGTGCGGCTGTTCCAACTTGAGCGCAATCCGATAAATCAGCCAGGCAGTCCATCCCTGCCAGAGCAGGTCCAGGATGCGGATGGAAAGCATGTTGCAGCCAAACAGCAGCAAGGCGGTTTGATGTGTCAGATGCGTTAAGGGCGGCTTGACGTTGAAGACGTCGCTGTAACTCAGGCGTCCACGCATGGCAGAGACGGCAACCCAGGCATATTCCGCCTGATCACGCCCAAAGGGATAGGCCAGAGTCGGAGACCCCAAAACAAGCAATATTAAGATCAGAATCAATGCATTTCGAACGCCAATATTGTTGATCCCATTTTGTTTATAAAGAGGGTTCGGCATAAACAAACTTATCCAGATTACAGCGCCTGAGTTTCGAGCCAATGCAGCGCGCCGTAGCCTGCCCGGCGCCCGCTGGCAAAACAAGCCGTGAGCAAATAACCGCCGGTTGGCGCTTCCCAATCGAGCATTTCACCCGCGCAAAAAACACCGGGCAGATTCCTTAACATCAAATGCTCATCCAGCGAATCAAACGACACGCCGCCAGCCGAGCTGATGGCTTCATCCAATGGGCGCGCGGCAATCAACGTCACCGGCAGCTTTTTTATGAAGAACGCCAAACGTTCCAGCGATTCAAAATCATCTTTCGAAATAAACTCCCGCAGCAATCCTGCCTTCACACCTTTGATACCAATCGTCCGTTCAAGGTGACTCGCCATCGAACGCGACCCGCGCGGCTTGGAAAGTTTTTCCTTCAACTGGGTTTCGCTCCGATCTGGCGCAAGATCGAGATGCAGTACCGCCTGCCCGCTGGCAGAGATCTCCTCACGCAGCGCCGCCGAAGCCGCATAGATCAAGCTCCCTTCCACACCTTCCGGCGTGATGATGAACTCACCCTGCTGCCGAAACCTTCCAAAGGACAAGATCACCGATTTGACCGGATGCCCTCCAAACTTTTGCTTGAAGACCGGGCTCCAACTCACATCAAAACCGCAATTTGACGGTTTCAACGCCTCGACCCTGACCCCGGCCTGCCTCAGCCAGTCAACCCAGCCGCCATCTGAGCCGAGTCTGCGCCAACTGCCGCCGCCCAGAGCAAGGATGACCGCATCGGCTTTGATGGTCAACTCGCCATCGGGCGTGAGGAAGTGTAGAAACTTATCGGGGAGAAAGCCTGTCAGTTTATGGCGCAGGTGAAAGGTCACGTTTGAGGCGTTTAATCGCATGAGCCACGCCCGCAGTAATGGGCTGGCTTTCATCCCCACCGGAAAGATACGACCCGAAGTCCCTACAAAGGTTTCGACGCCCAGCCCGCGCGCCCACGCGCGCACATCATCGGGGGTGAACCTCCGCAGCCATGGCTGGATGGCGGCTGGGTCACTATAACGCGCAATGAATTGTTCGAATGGTTCCGAGTGTGTAATGTTGAGCCCGCTTTTGCCCGCCATGAGAAATTTTCTTCCCAACGACGGCATGGAATCATACACATCCACGCGCATGCCCTGTTGAGAAACAACTTCCGCCGCCATCAGTCCAGCCGGTCCGCCGCCAATGATTGCCACTGTGTTTTGCATACTGCCATTATAAAGAGAAACTCCCATTTAGCCGGGAGTTTCTCAGCAGATCCCAACTCGTTCTACACTGCGGCAGCCTTTATTTGTAGTCGGCAGGCGACAGTCGCTTTGAATGATGTTCAACCTGCTTTGTTGCGAAGAAAACGGCTGCTGCCTGAATTTCAAGAATGTCTATTTTATCTTTGCACGCTCAATACACCGCCCACAGCATTAAGGTTCACAGTCCAGACACTGCCAGGTTGGAATTGCTGAAATTCATCGAGCGAGCCGGGAGAATAGGTCAGCGGGCCGTCTGAAGTGCTGAAGTTGACCTGATAACTGGCGCTCGCCGTCCCAAGACGCTGGTTGCCAAAGATCGTCGGTTCAGCATAGACCGGAGACAAGTCTGCGCCGTCGAGATCGTAGGTTTGAATGGTGGTCCACTCATCGACGGTATAACTGCAATACTGTTCCGAAACCGTGCGACATTCCTCCACCAGTTCGGCATACCCATTGCCTTGATCCACTGTCTTTTGTTCACAAACTTCTTCGCTCTCAGTGCGGCAGGAGACGTTATACGCATCGGATGGCGGATTACCACGTTCATTCGAGTAATTCACTGCCTGCACTTCCTGCACCGGCACGGAGGTGCGCCAATACACACTGGTGACAGTTCCTTCAACCGATCGGGAAGGAAATACAAACAAGGCAAAGATGGCGATACAACACATCAACAGAAAAATGCCAAGTCCGCCTGCAATGAGCCAATTGAACGGTTTCACTTTCGGTTGGGAAGCAGGCATCGCCATGGCTTGCGCAGGCATTGGCTTGGGTTCAATTACCTGAACCTTGAGCGGGGCGCCGCAATTGGAGCAGGTCTTGGCTGCGCCAGGGTTTTCGGCGCCGCAATTTGCGCAAGCGACTACTTTCGGCGGAGTTGGAGCGGCCTGCAAAACCTGCCCGGACTGGCGCGCTTTGCCTTCCTTCAAGTCTGCGCCGCATTGAGCGCAGGTCAGGGCTGTGGCTGGGTTGCGTGTGCCGCAAAAGCCGCAGTGAATATCTGCCCCGGCTTTTGCCGCCGACACGATCTTTTGATCGGTGATCAACGTTTCATCCGCTGCGCGTTGAAATTGAACATTTTCCGGTTGAGGCGCGCCGCAACTCTGGCAAGTCTTTACAGGTCCGGGGTTGCGCCCATCACAATTGGGGCAAACCCATTCCAACTGCACGACGCCCTTGCTTCTTTTTTGCATACCTACTCCTTGAATGAACCATTCTGTCGTTCGGTTTCAGTCATTAAGTTTACAACAAAGTCAGCCGCCGTCCATAGCCCGAAAGTTACAAAAAAAATGCCTCCCAAAAAACTTGGAGGCATTTATGCAACACGCTGCGCGGTTTACTGTGAAAGGTCGACCGGCTCTCCATCGAACTCGCCGGTGACTGAAGCCGAACCGTCGTTGAAGTTGTAGGAATAGGTCAAGCGCCCGCTCTTTTCGCCGCTGATCTCGACATTCATGGTAAAGATGCCGGTGGCGTAGTCAAACATGCCATCGCCCGATACGACCAAATTCCGCATTACAGCACACTGGTCGTACATGTGTTTCTCCCCTTCGGCGCTGGGAGCAAAGGTATAGGTTCCGCCAAAATTACAACCAATGGATTTTTCTTGCACCCAATCGTTGTAGTAGACCTCCGGCAGGTAGAAGAAGTTGTTGTCAATGGCGATCATCATTTCGAGCGGGTCTGAAAAATCGCTGACCGTTTGCGGCAGGATGGGCACATAGAAACCATAAATGGCGTCTCCCCAATCGGTACAAACGACCTCGCGCTCGGCAGGAAGCTCACCGCTTACCAATAGGTCGGTCACATATTGATCAGGACATGAATACCCATACCCATAAATGGAATGCACGCCGCCTTCCACATAGATGTGATACCCCTCGGCAAAACTCTCCGCCACGAACTTGCCTTCTTCAAACGGAGTGGCAGGGTCGAGCGTGGCGTTCAAGACCAACACAGGCACACCTTCCAATTTTAGCGGCTCACGGGTGACTACTTCACTTGGAGAACCGGGCCAGAACGCGCAACTCAAACCGGTATACACCGAGCCGTCCAACCGGGGCGCCGTGCCATTCGAAGCCTGCCCCGCTTCAATCGTCTGGGCGATTCGTTCTTCGGGAGCGCCGCTGAAGTAAGAGTCATCGGTACATAATACGCTCAAGAACATCGTATCGGAAAACGTGGGGTCGCCCAAATATTCAAAGGTGGCAGGGTCAATGGTGGCATTGTCGTACATCAGCCGCAGCATCGGCACGAAATCACCTCGATTGGCATCCGCCAACGCCCGCAGGAAAAGCATCCGTCCGCGCAGGGAATACATTTGATAGGCAGTCGTATATTCAAACGCATTGAAGGTAAAGAGACCTTTCACCGTTTTACCGCCGGGCAGCGGAAAGTCATACGCAAGGGGGTCTTTTGAGAGCCGTGCCGCAAGTTCATCATAAACAGCCAGCGCATCCCTGCCGCCCATATCCGCGCGGCAAAATTCATCCGCGCTGCAAGCGTTCAAAACTGCGACAAGCGTTTTATCAAACGCTTTTTCCTGAGCCAGCGCGCTTTGCTCCCCGGTCAGCGTCATATTGATGGCGCCATCCAGAATCAGCCCGGCAACCCGGTCTGGATGCGCCGCCGCATAAGTCTGCGCGACCGCCGTGCCATAACTGACGCCATAAATCCAGATCTTTTCATCCCCAATCATCTCACGGAAGACGTCAATATCTTCCGCCACCTGATCGGTGCCAAAAAAAGCCAGTTTGGCGGGGTCGATCCCGATTTCCGCCACACAATCTTCAATATATTGGCGCGCGCGCTCAACCGCTTCCTCCTGCTCCGCGGGGGTATCCAATCCTTCCACACCCGCCTCATCGAAGCGGGTCAGGAAATCTTTAAAGTCTTCGGCATACGCTATAGGACAAGCCAGCGGATTGGAAAGCCCAATACCGCGCTGGTCATAATAAACAATATCGTAATGCTCAAGAATACTCTCATCCAAATAATCAAGATATGCGCTGCTAATGCCTTCTCCGCCCGGGCCGCCAGGATAGGCCTGCACATACATCCCATACCGTTCGCCTGTGGCTGGGGCAACGCCAAAGTACACGCCAAGAGTCTCCGGGTTGGCTGAATCAAAGTGATTCAAAGGAACAGCGATCTTCACGCAAGTCAGATCGGGCTGGCCATCACAAGGCGCGCCGCCCAGTTCCGCAAGTTTGGCCGTCATATCAATTTCTGAAGCATATGGCTCGGTTACCGCTGGTATAAGCGTTGGCATTTGCGGTTCTTCAGAGCCTGACACAAGCGTCTGACAACTCAATGAAAGCAATATCAAAGAACTCAAAAACAAATAAAACCTTTTCATGGCTACTCCTATGATTGATGAACGGCGCACAGCAGTCTGATATAGATTTTTTGCCGGTTGAGCGCAGCGCCTCACGACAACCCATGCAGTTTACAGATTTCCTCCAAACGAGACCCGCATGGCGGCTCCTTGTATGGAGACAGATCATTCGCCTCATTTCTTAACGGACGGCTGGTCAGCGCATCGAAAACGGCGGACACGCCGCGAGCGACGTTATGCGGGTCATAGCCGCCTTCCAACACAAAGACAATCCTGCCGCTGCAAATTTCTCCCGCCATCTCAACCAGCTGTTTTGAGATCGAATAAAACCCGCGGGTTGAAAGCCCCAGCGAGGTGATGGGGTCATTCCAATGTGAGTCAAAACCAACCGATACCAAAATCATCTCCGGGCGAAAGGCAGTCAGCATCGGCTTGAACACGGCATCTGTAACCCGACCAAACACCCCGTCGCCAGCCCGAGCCGGAAGCGGCACATTCACAATGCGCTGCCTGGCATGCGGCGCGTCGTCGAGCCAGCCAGTGCCGGGGTAAATCCCCCATTGATGTGTGGAAATAAAACCAGCGCGTTCTTCGTTCCATAAAGCGGCTTGCGTTCCATTGCCATGATGCGCGTCATAATCAATAACCATGACACGTTTCAAACCGTTCACGAGCAAATCTTTTGCTGCAATGGCAATATTGCTAAAGAGGCAAAACCCCATGGCTCGATCTGGCTCTGCGTGATGCCCCGGCGGGCGCACAATGGCAAAGGCATTTTCTACATCGCCTTTCAAGACTGCCCGCGTACAAGCGAGGACACCGCCCACCGCCAGCATGGCATCTTCATAGGAGGTTTCTGTCACGAAGGTGGGCGCATGATCGATGATACCCGCGCCTTGTTTGCAAACCTCTTCAATTGCCCGAATCAATTTTGGCGGATGAACCAGCGCAACTTCTTCTAACTGCGCGCGCTTAACATCAAGCCGTTCTGCGCCCAGGGAAGGCAGCAACGGCTCCAGCACATCCAATCTTCCCGGGCATTCCGGGTGATCTGGAAATTCATGGCTGCGCGACGGGACAAAGGTATATGCTGTGGGCATAAGCCATGATTATAGCCCCCATTTTCAGCAACGCTTCTTTACCTTTATGGCATGAGATGCTCCCAGACAAATTTTGTGTATTCAACCCAGAATGTATCCGAGTCATCCGTCCTGGTGGGGTAGTAAACGGACGGCTGCGGACTATCTTCCCTATATCTATCCGGATTGTCTGGGAGAACGGCGGGGTCTCCAAGATTCAACAAGGTTTGGTATTCCATCGTCAACAGGTAAGGCCCGGTTGCCACGTCATCAATGTGGATGGACGAAATTTGAAGGACAATATTATTATCGAACTGGGAGTTAAGAACTTCTGAACACCCGTTATTTTTCTCAACAGATAATGGATAGTACAAATAGCCGACATTCCCATCCGGCGCCCCAAGCGTTCTGTTTAGAATGGGGTCAATATAGGCAGGGCGGATGTGAAGCGAGCGATCTGCACTTAGTAAAATGATCTCGGCAGGAGGAATGCTGACCGCATGAGGATAACTGACCACCCCGGGTGGAGACATGGTGATCACCGTCAAAAGAAAGACCAATTTGTTCTTGACGGCAACCCTCTCCAAACTTCCCAAGATCATATCCTCCATATTGCCTTTGGCTTCGATCCGATAGGACTCACTGACCGTCATGGCGCGAATCAGGTCTGGGCTGAGGAATGTGATCAACACTTTCCCATGGCTTGTATTATCAATAGTGATGTCCACATCAGCTGTCCACTGCCAAACCTGATTGACCAGATTCTGAAAGCCTATCTGCTTATTGCTAAGGATTTGCTGCATGTCGGGGGTGGGGGGAACAGGGGTGGCAGTAACTGTGACGATGGGTGTGGATACCGATGTTGGCATAAAGGTTGGAATATAGATGTTGGCAGTATTGGGAACCGAAGCGCATTCTTTTAACTTTACAAAAGAAATTACGGATGTGTTATCAAAAAATGGCATCTTGATCTGGCATGCAACCATTCCAGCCATGACAAAAAGGATGCTATTAATCATACAACAAGAGCTTTGCAGCCGGCTGTCGTTCTACGCCTTGACATGACGCCTGCCTTTCTTCACCTGGTTTATGGATATGGGGATTTTCAGACCACTGCCTGAATTTATCTGGAATGGAATTTGTATCCTATTATATGAATTGCCCCAACCTGATTTAAGTGATTTTCAGCAGTATCTCTTGTGATCATTAAAACAGGACTTACACAAAACTCCCAAAATATGACTGCCGACGGCGGACCGCGGTCTATGGTCTGTGGTCGGCGGTCAATTGCCGAAGTCGCGAATGATTTTGCGTAAGTCCAGAAAAGTTACCGCCGCCTGCCAACATGGGGGGGACATGCTAAGTCAGAGCGGCGGTTGACACCATTTACCAGTAAAAGGGAGGGCAGGTGTCGCAATGGGTAATATACACCTTTTTAGTCCTAATTGCATTAAAACCCTATAAGACAAAGGTACTATTTTGTCTTACGATTGAAAACGTTTAGCCATTCCTCTACTTCTTTTGAGGAGAGGGGCTTTCGAACGTCCTCCGAAGGGTTTGGCATCGGACTCGAAAGTGTTTCGCGCAATTGCCTGACGAATTCTTCCGAGCGCATGGCGGCTGCGTGATGCGCCTTTGCCAAGCCAAGCACTTCATGATCAGATGAAATGATCGTCCAATTCTTGGCAGAATTTCCCATGGCTTCCAAGCGTCTGCGAACGGCTGAGTCGGCCGTCTGCCCCTGACGGATAAAATGCGCCTTGATGATTCCCAACTTGCGCATTCCCGCCTGCCCGGCAGGAGCGCCGTCAAAGTAGACTTCGACCAGTTGCCGCCGAATCCGCGCAAAGTCCTGCAAGAGGCGGACGAGTTCCATTTCGTCATCGGGTTGGTCGAGGCGCAGCCCCAGTTTGGGAATCAGGTTATGTCCATCGATCAGGTAAGGCATGTTGAGATTGTACTAAAAGAGGCTGCCACCTCACAAGCGACAGCCTCTTTGAATTAAACAGGTTCGACGACCTTTGTCGTCACATCGAAGACGGGTGGATGCTCAAGCGTTTTTTTCACTTTACACAACTCAGCCGAACGCACGAGAGCCGCATGATATTGGGCAGGGAAAGAAGGCGGCACCTGAATTTCGAGATCAACCTTGCCAAGCAAGCCATTTGCCGGATTTGAATAATTTCGCTGAATAATACGAATTCCGTCGGCGGGCAAACCGCGCTGCTGGCAGAAACCCAGCACATAAATGCCCGCGCAAGCGCCGATGGATGCAAGAAACAATTCGAATGGCATCGGCGCTGTATCGTCGTTGGGCTGGTCCGTCTTAACCGTATGCCCGCGGAAGTGGGCGTCCACTTTTTGTCCGCCGGGAAAGTCAATGATCATTTCCATCGAGAAAAGCCTCCAAGGTTTATATATCCATTGGATGCATTACCGCCAAAAAAGTTGCAGCAAGTCAAAGCCTGCATCCGCATAGCCGTCCATTCGTATACAAATTTTAAGTCGTCTCTCACATTGCATTCGAGATGCCAACCTTGAATCAGAATATAATGAACCCACCCAACCAAAGGAGAATTCCATGAACGAGAAAAAACAATCCAATATCGTTGTCTCGCAACAGGGCGGCGTCGTGCGCAACGTGCTCAACCAACTCAAGCTCATTTTCCGGCTTCTCGGAGATCGGCGCGTCAGCATGCTTGCCAAACTCATTCCTATTGGCGCATTTGCCTATCTGCTCATGCCCGCCGACCTCGCCCCGAATGTCGTTCTACCCGTCATCGGAATGGTGGACGATGCCGCCATCCTTTGGCTTGGCACTTACATCTTCACCGAACTTTGCCCGCCCGAGGTGGTCGAAGAACACATGAAAGCCCTGGATGGCAACATGAATCCCGGCGACGTAAACGAGGACGTAGTCGATGGCGAAACCACTGAAGTAAAAGAATGATCATGAGCCGGCTGCTAATCCTTTTATTGCTGACAGCCCTTGCCTGTAGTTGGGGAAATGGGATTTCCGCCCCCACGAATACGCCTCTTCCCCCGGCGACGGTTGAAAGCGCGCCGCAGACCGAATCTCAGCCCACACAGGAACCTGCCACTTCCGCACCGACGGTTGAATCGGCGGAACTGACTGCCGCCTACGCCAGCCAGATCCCGAACACCGCCGATTTCGAATGGAGGCTTATCGCAGACGGCTTGACGCGCCCCGTGGATTTGCAATCGGCCTTCGATGGTTCGGGGCGTTTGTTCATCATCGAAAAATATGGCGCCATCCGCATCTTAAGAGATGGGCTGGTTTCCCCTCAACTTTTTCTCAACATCAAAGACCGTGTCAACGATGAAAGCAACGAAATGGGATTGTTAGGCTTGGCTTTCCACCCCAACTTTGAACAGAACGGTTATTTCTATGTCAACTACACTGGCGATGGCGGACACACCCGTATCTCTCGCTTTCAAGCCACTGGTGATACCGCCGACCCGAACAGCGAACAAGCGCTGCTGGTGATCGAACAACCCTTTCCAAACCACAACGGCGGCGCAGTGGTTTTCGGACCAGATGGGTATCTTTATCTCGGTCTCGGCGATGGCGGTGCGGCGGGCGACCCGTTCAAAAACGGGCAGAACATCAATTCACTGCTCGGAAAAATCCTGCGCATTGATGTAAACAACGGCGAACCATACACCATCCCAGCTGACAACCCGTTTGGTAACGAAGTTTGGGCTTATGGTCTGCGCAACCCCTGGCGTTTCTCGTTTGACCGTATTACAGGCGATCTGTGGATCGGCGATGTAGGGCAAGGCGAATGGGAAGAAATAGATTACCTGCCTGCAGGCTCGCCCGGCGGCGCGAATTTTGGCTGGAGTATTATGGAAGGCGGGCATGGGTTCGATGGCGCGCCTCAGGCTGGGCTGCTTTTACCGGCAGCGGAATACAGCCATTCCACCCCATATAGCGGGTGTTCTGTCACAGGCGGGTATGTCTATCGCGGCTCGATGTCGGAATGGAATGGCGTTTACTTCTACGGCGATTATTGTGAGGGCACGGTTTGGGGGTTGACTCTGCTCAATGGTCAGTGGCAGTCTCAGGTCATGTTTGAGACGGATTTTTTGATCACATCCTTTGGAGTGGATGAAGGCGGTGAACTCTATCTGCTCAGTGACAACGGCGGCGTGTACATCCTTGCAAGGAAATAAGGACTTATCACACCCGTAATAGGTTCTTTGTCATCCGAGTTCAGGACGCCTGTCACTAGCCTGACAGGCGTTTTCCATATAAACTACCATCATCGGAGTCAGGAGGCAGTCATGGCAAAGAAGGTTTGGCAAGTTGAAAAAACCAAATACTGTGAACACTTGCAGGAAACTATCGCCATCGAAGTCGAGGTCGTGTACCCGGCGGAACAACTGCCTGAGCAGTCCCCGCGCGTTCTAGCAAGGCGCTGTAACAAAGCCCTGGAATGCAACTGCATGGAACACCCCGCCTGTTCGTTAAGCGGAACCAATCCTGACGTTGACCCGGTTGAATAGAGCAGCGCCAAAACGCTGTTCATCCAAACTCTCTCTCCTCCCTCTGAGTTGGTTTTAAGGCTACGCCGCGCGTTGCGCGGCGTAAGCCGTTAAGAAGGCCGAGGCTTCTCGTTTTGCAGGGCAGCATGGTAGTCTGTGGGCGGTTTCGAGCGAAATAACTGCGAGAGCGCTACCCATTTTCGTTTTAGCGTGGTTCCATATACCACGCCCAAAATGGCGGCGGCCAGAGTGTAATTTCCGTTCTCGCGCAGAATGGTGGCAATATCCAGTTTAAACGGTGCGCCGCCAACCGCGTACCCATAGGGGCGCGTGAATTGCATCAAGCCTTCCTGTCCGTGGCTATGCCCATAGCCCGAATCTTTGATTCCGCCGAAGGGAAGCATGGGAATTCCAAATTGCGCCATGCTGTCATTCAAGATGACAGCAGCCGCCTGCACCCTGTCTGCAACTGATTTTGCATGGCGGATGTTTTTACTCCAAATGGATGCGCCAAGCCCAAAACTACTGTCATTCGCAAGGCGGATCGCTTCTTCTTCATCCCGGACTTTCATGATCGGTATGATGGGACCGAAGGTTTCTTCGCGCATGATGGTCATGGAATGATTGACGTCCACCATCACGATGGGGTCGTAGAACATCCCCTGTGTTTTTCCTCCGGTGAGAAGGCGAGCTCCCTTTGCCAGCGCGTCTTCAAGATGTGCCTCGATGACTTGAACCTGCCGGGGGTCTGTGATGGGTCCCATGGAATAGGGGCAATCCAGTTCGGTGGAGTACCCCGATTTGAAATCTTTTGCATAATGCAGGGCGCGTTCCAGGAACTCCTCGTATTTTGACTCGACGACATACACGCGCTCCACAGACACGCAGCTTTGCCCAGCGTTAAAGAACGCTCCCCAAACGCCCCAACGCGCCGCCGCATCAATATCGGCATCTTCTAAAACAATCATGGCGTCCTTGCCGCCCAACTCCACCGAAACCGGGATGAGGTTTTCGGCTGCAGCGTGCAGGACTTTTCTCCCGGTGGGAGTGGAGCCGGTAACATAAATGAAATCTGGTCTGGCATGGGTGAGAGCCGCGCCCACCCGTCCATCGCCATGAACAACACGCACAAAGGGAGAAAGTTCGGGGACGCTTTGAATCAATTGTTCGATGAGAACGCCCGTCGCAGCCGTGACTTCGGAAGGCTTAAGTACGACAGTATTGCCCGCCAGCAGCGCCGCCAGCATGGGCGGCAGCGCCAGTATCAAGGGATAATTCCAGGGAGCAATCACTGCCACCACGCCATGAGGTCGGTATTCGACGATGCCCTTCTTGAAGAGATACAGCCCTGAAGAGACGCGTTTTGTCCTGAGCCATTTCGGCGCTTGGGCGCAGTATTGCCCAATCATATCCACACTAACGAATAACTCGATCATTCCGTCCTGGCGGCTCTTTCCACAGTCCTGGTTCAAGATGCTCGAAATTTCATCACGCCGGTCAATCAGCGCTGCCTGCAATTTGCGCAGAATGCGGATGCGTTCCCGGATGGGTTTTGCGCTCCACACGGGAAAAGCGCCGCGCATTTCATCCACCGTTTTGGTCACATCGTCAACCGAGGTGGTTTTGACTTCGCCAAATTTCACTCCGGTGGCAGGATTGATGAAGGATAAGGTTTCGGTTTCCATAAGGGCTCCTGATTGGCATTGCCTCAATTATAGTCTGCTTATTTGTTTTAGTTATGGCGCTTGTCTATAACGCCTTTCTTGTAAAAGGGTTGAATCTAAAGTAGAATCCTTTCATGGAACAAGCCCTTGTTGATCAAAAATCGGTTGATCTTTTGCTCATTGAGCAGCTGCAAGACGGTCCTGCCCCCCTGTTGAAAATCTTACACGCCTTTCATGACCGGGACGGGTACCTCTCGGAAAGCGCCTTGCGTGCCATCTCCGAAGGCATGGGAATTCCGCTTGCCGACCTGTTCGGCACAGTCACTTTTTATCATCACTTCAGCCAGCAAGAGAACGGGTTGAACAAACCACGCGTTTGTACGGGACCCGTTTGTCGTTTAAGCGGCGGGCATGAATGTCTTTCGGCATTGGCAGCTCAAGGCGCCACGTCTATGCCGTGCGCGGGGCGATGTGATGAACCGGTTCCGGTCTTGATTGGGCATGAGCAATGGGTGGGCGATGCGCAGGGCAATCTGACGCGCAAGCCCACGCCGCTGCCGCCGGTGAACCCCGGCAAGATCGAAGAGTGCGTCTTTGCGCAGATCCGCGAGCCCGAGCGTGGCGCCCTGCCCGGGTACCGCCGAACAGGCGGTTATGAAGGTCTGATGCGCGCCGTCAACGAGATGACGCCCAAAGATGTGATCGAACACATCAAAGCCAGCAAGTTGGCAGGGCGGGGCGGGGCGGCGTTCCCAACCGGTGTGAAGTGGCAAGCCGTGGCAGACGCGCCGGGTGAACCGAAGTCCATTGTTTGTAATGCAGATGAAGGCGAGCCGGGTTGTTTCAAAGACCGCGCGATCATGGATTATGACCCGTTTGCTGTGATTGAAGGCATGACCATCGCGGCTTATGCCACAGGCGCCGCGCGCGGAATGATTTATTTGCGTTACGAATATCCTGAAACGAATCTTTTATTGGAAAAAGCCATCGCGGATGCCTATGCCGCGAACTTGCTCGGCAAAAATATTTTAGGCACATCGTTCAGTTTTGAATTGTATGTGCGGCGCGGCGGCGGCGCGTACATCTGCGGTGAAGAAGGCTCACTGCTCAATAGCCTTGAAG